>VMFF01000055.1 GCA_007375915.1 Candidatus Doudnabacteria bacterium Gr01-1014_77 | reverse complement strand
ACAAAAATAAAAAAGAAACTAGAAATCTAGTAAATTATCTTTTCTTTTTTCTTGCTTTTGCCTTCGCTTTTCTTTTCGCCATTATGTTCACCTCTTTTTAACTCTCAATACCAGCATAATGTTATTTAAATATTCTTTGTTTTAAAAATAATTTTCCTAATTAATTAAAAAATTTACTGGTTTTTACCGACGGGAAAAGAAAAACCTTCAGATTTCATCAAAATCTAGAGTTTCTTCAATTAATTTTCTCAAAATATCTTTCAACAAAGAAATTTTTACTCTTGTTTGTTTTTTTGTGTCTCTATCTCGTATCGTAACGTCTTTTTTCTTCAAGCTTTCCCCATCAATAGTTATGCAAAAAGGTGTTCCAACCTCGTCATTTCTTGCATACCTTCTTCCTATGCTTCCAGATTTGTCCTGCACTACTTTCCATTCTTTATTTAGGGTATCAAAAATATTCCGGGAAATTTTTTCAAATTCATCTTTCTTTACGATTGGCAAGATTGCTGCTTTTACTGGAGAAAGCTTTGGATTTAACCTAAGCACTATATTATCTCTTTCTTTGTCATAAAAGTAAGCAAACGTAAGCAAAGTCTGAAAATTTCTATCAACACCAAAACTCAACTCAACTACATGTGGAATAAATCTTTCTTTCGTTTCTTCATCCATAACGCTTAGATTCTGTTTGGAGATTTCTTGATGGCCTTTCAAATCATGATCTGTCCTGTAATGAACTCCACCAAGCTCAGTCCACCCCAGATTAGGTAGATCAACTTCAATATCAAAGTGGTATTTATTGTAAAATGCTTTTTCCTTATCATTCAGTTCAAAAAATCTAAATTTTTCTTCTTCAAGCTTTAGAACATCTAAGTAGAATTGTTGTACTCTAGCCATGTAATAAACATAGAACTTTGGAATTCTCTTTGCTAATTCATTACAAGATGTTTTTATTACGCCATCATCCCTGCTATTGCTTTGCATCACTATTAGTTCATAGTCTTTCACGTCTTCAAAATCTTCATGTTCTTCTATTTTAGCTGGATTGAAGAATATCTGAAGTTCTGCTTGAGTGAAAGCTCTTTGTCTCAAGAGTAAATTTCTAGGAGAAAGTTCGTTTCTGTAAGCTCTTCCAATAAGAGCTAAACCTAAAGGCAACTTATTTCTTGCGACTTCAAACTCTGCTTTAAAATTCACATAAGGACCCTGTGCAGTCTCTGGCCTTAAATAAGCTGTTGTCGCTGTGCCCACGCCAAGCTGAATTGGAAACATCATATTAATTGGCCCAACATATTCTATAGGGCTCTTACAAGTTGAGCATACGGCCTTATTCTCTTTTATTAAATTAAGCCATTCATCGTCGCTTAATCCGTCCATTTTTTTATGCGTGTATCTTTCCATCAACAAATCAACTCGTTCAATGTGGCCCTTCTTACATTTGGCTGCGATATCGTTGAAATTCTTTAAATGCTCACTCGCAACAAAAACATTTGAAGACATAATTTCAGAAGTTTCAATCTCAAAGAAGTTACTGTTCAAGCCAAGGAAATACTTTCTCCAGACATTTTCGAAATTCTTTTTCAGTTGGTGTCCTAAGCTTCCATAATCATAAAAGCCCGCGAGGCCCCCATAAATCTCCCCAGATTGATAAACAAATCCCTTTCTCTTGCAGAAAACGGCAAGTTCTTCAATAGAAATCTCTGTTGATTTTAAAACTGGTTTTGCTTCTTTCAAGTCTAATGGCTTTGGACTTTTTTGGTCAGATTGTTTCCTATTCTCCAAAATATCTTTTGCCTTTTTCTCAGCTTCTTTTTTATCTTTTCCTAAATAAGCTATAGTCTTGGTTTTTACTTTGCCATCTACCCTTTTATTCTCATTCAAGTAATAATATTCATTACCGCCAATCTTTTTCTTAACTATGAATGCCATAATTCATTACCCACTACAAAGAAATATTTAAATGTTCTGATAGGTACTACTTATTGTTTGTTTATCTTTCTCATTCTTCTAGCAACAAAGAAGATTGCACCTAAAGCAAGAACGACCACAATCACAAGGATAGAACCACCTGTTCCAAGTCCTTCAAAGATTGCGAAACCTCCTAAAAACCCTCCGACAGGTTCTCCAAGAACTACACTTTGTCTAAGCGTATTTGTTGAGATGTTTGAATTGAAATCAACCTTCAAGGTGAAGTTTCCTACCAGAGTCTGGTTAAGAGATACGTTAATAGGAAGGTTTACTCCAAACTCTTGTGAATCGTTAGCATCAATACTTCTATTTTCAGAAGCATTTGAAACCTCATTGTTATTAGAATCTAAAAGAGAGAATGAAAGTACAACATCTTGATCTACACCATTGAGTTCATACAGTGAATAAACAGCTCTTACTCTGCTTGCCCTCGTTCTCTCTACACTAGTAACGTTTAAATCAAGTTTCTTCTTTATCACACTAAGACTGAAACTTTTTGCAACAGCAGTTTCAGCGCACTCAACAGAGGCACCTAAAGAATATGGGTTTTCAACGGTATTTTCTGGAACTAATATAGTAAGAGCAAACTCATGTGAATCCCCCGCATTTAAGTTTACAGAGTCTTCAGAAGTGGAAACCCATGGAGCAAAGTCTCCTTGCGTCTTTAGCATACAAGCACTCACAGGTAGTGTACCAGTATTCTGAACAGTCCATTTAACCAATTGAGATTTTCCTGGGTTTATCGAAGTTACTTGTATTTCTGGTGCTGTTAGCTGCGCTGTTGGAGTTGGTGTTTGTGTAGTCGTTACTGGAATCTGCACGATGGATGCGTTCTCTTCAATTACTGGTTCCTCTGGCTTTTCAGGGGTAGTAATGCCAATATCAACAGAAAAACTAGATGTTTTATGAACAAATCCAGAGGAGCCAACTACATAAAGATTGAAAGTATAACTTCCTTCTCCTGCACCAAGATCAAACGTTGTGCTGTTAACGTTGCATGCAATCGTCGTATTTGTTAACATATCAGCGCCAGAAGCATCCTGAACACTGTAAGAACATTGTATATCCGCACTTCCGGAAGCACTGAAAGTTATAGGAACTCCAACATCAGAAGTTTTTGTTCCAGAAGGCTCTGAAACGGTTGCAGAAGTCACAATAGGAACTTGAACTACGGAGTAATCTAAGGAAGCACTGCTTAATGAAGGACTTGTATATGCAGTAATATTGGTGTTATTATCAAAAGTGCTATAGCCTGAAAAAGAAGCTCTGTATTGAAAATATTGCCCGGTTAGATTAAGATTGTTTGTATTGGCTATTGCAAAGGTTCCATCAGAACAGTTGGCCGATGAACAAACCCTAACTTCAAAAGAAATAGATGTACTTGCTGGTTGAGAGCTTTGCCAAGTCAGATTGTTCCATGTGACTGAGGAAGTTGCATCAAAAACTTTGGAAGTATATGTTCCAGATGTTTGGTTTGGACTTAACACAACTGCGCTTCCATTGTAAAGAGCATTAGAATATGTTCCTTGGTCAAAATCCGATTGACTTTGCTGCTGTAAAACGGCAAAGCCGGTAAGGCTTACATTAAGAAGATATGCAATGAATATTCCCAATACGACCAAGGCTCCAACAGAAAGATAGACCCCAACCTCTTTTCTCATTTTCCTATCTCTCTACTATATTTTTCTTATTTAAAAACTTTTTTGAAATCTAAAATATACTTCTTTTTTCTTCTTTATTTAGTTTTCAGGGCTTTTCTGACACCTCAGGAAAAGTTTATAAATTAGTTATGCGTTGATGATTAGTCTTATAGGTGTGTAATAAAGAAATGTGATAAAGAAATCAACAACACTATTTGATAATATTTAGTTATAACATTATCTTATAATGATTAGCATTAATGCACAGTAAATGAAAACGAAAAAAGAAGCGGTTGCGGATTCGCTCAAGAAAAATCCTATGGGTCTCACAATTGTAGAAATTTCCAAGCTGTTAAAGATTTCTAGAAATACAATTGCTATTGCCCTTGCCGAGCTAAAGGGAGAAGATGTTATAACAATACGTCCTATTGGAAAAGCAAAATTACATTATTGGAAAGGGGGAGAAAAATGAAAAATAGTGTGAAAGCAATAATTTTAATTTTTATGTTGATAATTAGTGTTAGCATGATTTCTGCTGCCTTAAATGTGGCTTTGGCAGACCATGGCTCCAATATTAA
>VMFF01000054.1 GCA_007375915.1 Candidatus Doudnabacteria bacterium Gr01-1014_77 | reverse complement strand
TATACTAATACTATGTTATCCGCCTTTCTATTCGTTCTATTAGTAATAGTAATCATGGGCCTGCTTTACAGGGAGGCTTTGATTTATGGCTACGAGCATGGGGGAATCTGGGGCTTTATTAGGATGTATATTGCCATGCTTATTAACAAACTATTCGGTATTTTCTTTCATGGGTAATCATATGATATAATAAATTGCTAACCACCCCCTAGCTCTGTAATAGGATCTAGGGGCTTTTATATGCTGTCTTGAAAAAAAGGCATATTTGTGTAATACTAGTGTTTGCTCTTTAAAGAGCACTGTCATGGGGATGCCGGATTTTGACAGGGGAGTGACCTTTGAAAATATGCAAGCCGAGTATGCTCAAAACCTCGTAACATTCTTGAGCACAATCATAATTGGCAATTTTATTGCTAAGGTGAAGAACGCTTTTGCGCTTCCTTCACTTGTTCTTGCTTAATCTTTAGGTAAGAACGTGCGCCTTTTGTTTTTCCGCGACAAAAGATCACGCACTTCATTTGCGGAATATATTCAGATGTTTGGTTTAGGCATCTGAAAGAAAACTTCTAAACCAACCCTGTAGTTAGTTCGCGCGTTTGTTGCTTCAGGGAATTAAAGCGCGCTAAGCTTGTGAATAATTGTCAGAGTAATCTTTTCTGGACGCGGGTTTAACTCCCGCCATCTCCACCAGATATGTATTCAAAACCGCCTTTCGGCGGTTTTATGTTATCATTTAATTATGGAAAAGATATTTTTTAATAACTCAAAAGGGGACAAGCTCTGTGGGCTTTTAACTATCTCTGACCCTGAAAAGGATATGATAGCTATTCTCTGTCATGGCCATTCTTCAAGTAAAAACTCTAAATCCTGGACGGCTTTGGAACCCATTTTATCTGATAAGAATATTTCAGTTTTTCGTTTTGATTTTTATGGTAATGGAGAGAGCGAAGGTAAGTTTGAAGATTCTGATCTTACAGAGACTACAGATGATATCTTGCATGCAATTGATTACGTTAAGTCCTTGGGTTTTAAAAGAATAGTTTTGGTAGGCAGTAGTTTCGGTGGGTTATCCAGTATTTTAGCTGCATCTAAAAGTAAAGAGTTGTATGGTATGGTTTTAAAATCTCCGGTATCTGATTACCACGAAGTAGATTTACAGAGGCTAGGAGAGCAAGGTTTACAGGAATGGAAAGAAAAAGGAGTAAGGAGTTATCCATACGCTGATCCTAGCAGTGGATTGCTTTTGAATTATTCCTTTGTAGAGGATTACCTGAAATATGATGTTTATGAGGCAGCTGAGAAGATTGAGGTGCCAACCTTAGTAGTTCATGGCGATATGGACACAGAGGTACCATTTTCCCAAAGCGAAAAACTAGTAAAGCATTTAAAACAGGGTAAATTGATTAGTGTGAGTGGTGCAAATCACTGGTATGCTGAAGAGGGAAAGTTTGATGAAATGATTAAATTAATAGCAGATTGTATAATAAAATTAAAATAGAAGAAAATTCTTTTTAAAACAACGAAACCCGCCTTGTTACAGACGGGTTTCGGTTTATTCGTTTCGGATTTCATACGGGGATTTTTCCCGCAGTCTCCGAACCAATTCAATTGCCTCCTTATTCGTTGATTGTTTTGCTGACCTGGTTGCACACGCCAGGTAATGGTTGCTCATCTCTGCTTCGCCCATTGCAAGCATCATGCAGGACTGCTTGATGCAAACAAAGATCGAGGAGATGAAGAAGGACTGGGTTATTTCTGCCTCGCTTCTGCGGTCAACTTTTGCGTAGTCTTCGCAGAAAAGATGCAGAATCTCCTGCCAGCTTATCGAGGTGTTCAATCGTGGGTCGTCGATGAACCACGACCAGTCCTCGAAAGCAACACCAGCGAATGCAACCTCGAAGTCGTAAGCGCCGACTCTATCTTCGTGTATCACGAAGTTGGCCGGGCTTCGGTCACTTACGATTACAGCAGAGCTTCTCCTTAGCTCTTCTAGCGGTTCAAGGAACGCGAGTTCTTCGAAGCCGATGTTGATGTCGAAGTGGCTTTTCAGGAACTTCGCGACCTTTGTCTTGTAGTACGATGTTGCTCTGCTTGCCTCGGCGATGAGTTCTTTACCGAGAGAGGTTTGTGATAGAACGTCTTGATTCTGCCTGATTGCGTCGGCTATTTTCTCGACTTCTTTTTTGCCGATGCAAATCTCAGTCACCGATTTTCCTTGGAGGATTTCGGTGACAAAGATCATCTGGTTTTCAAAGACGAACTCTGCCAGATGGCGCGGAATCAAGTAGCGATTAACTCGAGATGCTTGGTGCAGGAGAGCGCTCTCCTTGGCTGCTCTGGCGATGCGATCGGTCGCTTCGAACTCTGTTGAGGAACCGGAGCGCCGCGCTTTTAGCGGAATCATCGTTTGTCATTGCGCCCCTCCAACATCTTGTGGATGTGACGCAGACCACTCGCAACAACTGCAACCTCTCTGCTAACGCCTTCCTTGACCTCGTCGTACTTTGTCATGGTGAACGAGGGCATTGTCGACGGGTTCTTGAACATGATCACCGTTGACGATGGGAAGCGCTTTTGCATGAGCTTGGCTGTTTTGAGCTGTTTTCCGTTGGAGACGACAAGACGCGGGTAGCGAAGGATCTTCGATTCGCTGAAACTTCTGAAGACCATCTCATGACCAGTGTCGAGCCACTCATCAGCAAAGATGTCCTCTCCAACGAGGACGTAGCGTGGTTGGCGAAACTCCTGGAAGCTTGGATCCAGGATGTCGATCTCGAGATCTTCGAGAGCAACCTTTTCGGATCGTGCTTCGAGGTAGTGCTGCCAGAAAAACTTGATACCCTCGCGTACGTTCGTTGTTCCGCTTTGCCTGAGAAGCTTTCGCGAGGCCTCCTTGCCGAGTCTCCATTCTCCCGACTTATAGTCCGGGAAGTTTATACTGCACCACAGTTGGATGAAGTCGGCGTAGGTGACGTAGCGACCAAGGCGCGGAAGTCGTTCCATGTCCCAGCCTTCGAGAACCCGCATGCATTCAGTGAGCGTGCGCGGGGTGCCGAAGTAACGCTTGTTTGCTGCATCCAGAGAAGGCAGAAGCTCGTCTTGAATGTAGATCTCGATCGCAGCGATGTGTCCGAAGTCGTTACATACGAGAGCGTTTCTCGTGTACAGCACTTCTTCCTTGGCCATCTCCTTGAGGTTCAAGAAATTGAAGTACATGGAGATGCTGGGGGCATAGAGCCCGCAGTTGAGATACCATGTTTCTGGCATCTGCAGCCCGATCGAGAGATCGTCTTCAAAACAGAGGTCAGTGAGCTGGATTTCGTATCCAAGCCTAGTGAACTCGTCGTGCAGGATCCTGGTGGTTAGGTCGCCGAACGTGAGCATGCCCGCCCTATGGAGAAAGGACAGGTCGTCATGGATGCGATCAGCGTCAACGATCCTTGATGCAGTGACCTCGAAGAGGCCATCAGACAGCTTGATGATTTTCATAACCCCTCCTTGAGGGTGCTAAAGATGTAGGAAGGCGGGAATGCCTTCTAGCGAGTATACACCAAAAGAAAGGTATTTTTCAATATATTAAAGATAGAGGGATTAATTACAAAAGCCACCCAGGGCGGGTGGCTTTTGTAATCAGCTGGCATATCAGCTGTGTTCGGAGTTATTTAGTTGTTATTGATTTATCATGGTCTTAATGCTGATTTTGATTGCATTAAGAACATTTAGGGTTTCATCCCAAAGACCTTTAACATTAATTCTGCTTCCGACTTTAACGTCTGCAGAGGTTCCTGTTTGTCCATCTTTGGTGTATTGGGTGTTAGTATCAGTTTTAACTGTGACGTTGCTTATGACTCCATCGTGATTGGTCTGGAGTGTTACTGTGTTCCCAGTTACTGCTGTTACTAATCCTTTAGCCTTTGCTATGTGAGTATTAGCAGGCATGTCTAATACAGTTTTTGCTGCAATGGTTGTTCCTGTTAAAGTTCCTTTAACAACAACCTTGTCGTTTACTTTTATATCAGCAAGAACAATGCTTCCATCGAATGGGTGTTTCATTTGAGCATTTGCTATGGTAACTGTATATACAATTCCATTTGCACTAGTTAAGGTAAAACCAGTTGTGCTTAAAGCAGTAACTGTTCCTGTAAATGCTTTGTGCTCATAAGATTGAGATTTGTGTTCTCTTTTCTCTTCTCTTTTTTCGCTTTTGTTTGAATCATCGCTGTGTGCAGATGCTGCAAATGGCAAAATGGTTGTTAATGCCACAGCACCAATAGCTGCGTATTTTCTTAGATTGTTCATAGTATTTGATCCTTTTCTTGGTTTATGTGTTTAATTGGTTTTTAAGGTTTATTCGACCTTTTGCATATGTATAACGTGGTGGTAAGTTATTTCTTACAGGGTATTTTTTAGTGTATAATAGGTGTCAATGAATGAATTAGATTTTGAAAAAACGTATAATGAATTTGCTGATAGTATTTTCAGACATTGTTTTTTTCGTGTATCTAGTAGGGAAGTAGCTAAGGATTTAACCCAAGAAACCTTTGTTAGAACATGGCAGGCTTTAGAAAAGGGCAAAGAAATAGAGAATATGAAGGCTTTTCTTTACAAGGTGGCTACTAACCTCATCATTGATTATTACAGGAAACACAAGGAAGTTTCTCTGGATAGCTTGCAAGAAAAAGGCGTTGATTTCGTCAAAGAAGGTAGGCAAGAAGTTGATTTTATGGATTTACAGGCAGTTTTAAAAGAAGTACACAGTTTGCCTGAGAAATACAAACAGGTCTTAATGATGCGGTATATTGAAGACCTTTCAGTTATAGAAATCGCAGATGTAATAGGTGCTTCTGAAAATACTATTTCAGTACAGCTCCACAGAGGTATCCAGATGTTAAAAAAGAATTTAAATGTAGAAGAACTTTATGAATAACGAAAGATTTGAAAAATTAATAGCCACCTTAAGATCTGTAAGCTTAAGTAGTGAAGAAAAAGCAGAGATGTTAAGAAACATCAAGATTGCTGTAGCTTCAGATGCTTTGAAGGAAGAATTAAAACCAAGACCGTTTTATTCTTTTAGCTTTGCTTTTTTTAGAACCAATAGATACGCAATTGCAGTTGTTTGTTTGGTTGTTTTAGTTTTTTCTTCTGCAGGAATATCACAAGCAGCAGAAAAGTCTTTACCAGGAGATTTTCTGTATCCAGTTAAAACTCAGATTAATGAGAAGATAAAAACGTCTTTTGCTAATACGCCTGCTAAAAAAGTAAAAGTTGAATCTGATTTAACCATTGAAAGATTAAAAGAAGCAGAAGCTTTATCATCACAGGGAAAGTTAGATAACCAGAAAAAAGAATCAATAACTAAGAGTTTAACTAGACATTCTGAGAAATTTGATATGAATATATCAGAGGTTAAGGAGCATGTTAGCGATGATGCTGCTCTTGAGCTTGATGATAATCTGGGTTTGTCTTTGGTAGGTCATACTGATGTTTTAGACAAGCTTTCTGAGGACAAAGAATACGAAGAGGATAATAAATCTGAAAGTAAAATAGAATCAGAAAAACCAGAACAATCTTTTGAGAATAGTAAAAGAGATTCCAAAAAGGTTCTTAAAGAGTTAAAGAATAGAGCGGAAAAATCCTCTCATAGAAAAGAAAACAGAGATAAGTAAGGGACGGGAGGCCCCCTATCTATTTTTCTAGATCTGTGTCATACTAGCTTGCAACTCATATTTAGAAAAATCGTCGAGTTTCACAAATATATTGGAATTTGCACACTTATTTTTAAAAAACAATCTCATGAACGGTATAGTTAAGAAAAAGACTGACAAGGGTTTTGGTTTCATTACCCCAGAAGGTCAAGACAAAGACTTGTTCTTTCACAGAAACTCCCTAGTTGGAGTTACTTTTGAAGAACTTCAGGAAGGTGACAAAGTCACTTTCGATGTTGAAGATTCTGAAAAAGGAAAGAATGCAGTCAACGTAAAGCGCGCTTAAGCTCTTTATATTAAAAACAACCCTTTTAAAAGGGTTGTTTTTTTGTTACTATATTTTCATATGGGAAGCATAATAGTGTTAAATGATACATTACAAATAACGAAGGAACAGGGATTTCCTTTAGAGCTTGATTTAGAAAAACATAAACTAAATCCTTTTAAAGCAGAAGACTTTAAAGGAAAGATTTTTGAGTTTAAAGATAAAAAAGGGATACGCAATTACCAACAAACACCAGTAAGGAATTTCTTGGTAGAGAACAGGGAAGGCAAGTGGATATATTGGGGTCTGATTCATATGTTAGAAATTAATCATGATTACTCAAAGCTACTTACTTCTGGGAAGTTTGAGATAATATACATATACCCACCAGAAGATATGCAAAAAGCGCATGATTTGATAGACAGGAATCCGGAAACACGTTTTTAGTTTTATTAATATTCTTTAATCATTGACTAATACCACTGAATGTGGTATTTTCTTATGTTCACAATCAAGTGAACCACATCGCTCCAGGAGGAGTCAGATGCAGTTCGTAATCTGGGGGATGATTCTCTGCCAGATGCTTTCCTGGGGGTGGTTTACTCTCAAGGGAGGCAAGGTACAAGATCGGCAGTTCTTGATCTTCACGATCGGGATGATGCTTGGACAGATCGCCGCAGGGGTAGACACCTACCAGAAGAAGGCTTGGGCTGGATTCGCAATCCAGGTTTTCTTCTTCTTTTT
>VMFF01000053.1 GCA_007375915.1 Candidatus Doudnabacteria bacterium Gr01-1014_77 | reverse complement strand
CAAACTGTAGAAAACATAAAAACAATTTTAACAGAAGTTAATTTAACTTTAAATAATGTTGTTAGTGTTACCGCATATTTAACAGATCAATCAGACTACACAGTATTCAATGAAATATATGCTGAGTTGTTTCAACCCCCATATCCAACACGAACAACAGTAACAGTAAAATCTTTGCCATTAAATGCTAAAGTTGAACTTCAGATAATAGCTTCAAAAGAATAAACGATTGTAATGAAACAAATTTTAATAATCTACACATCAACAGGACTTGGTCATAAAAAGATCGCTGAAAATATTGGCGCTTCTTTAAAAGAAGATTCTAACAACAGAATTGAGTTGTTAGACCTTTATGATGTTGCATCAGGGAACTTAATAAAATACGGGGAAAAACTCTACTACGTCCTTCTAAAATGTGCTCCATGGATTTGGGAGTTTTTTTACACAAACAAAGTATTCATAAAAACAACTCTCCCACTTAGAACAATAGTTGCTGGCTTTAAAGCTAGCACATTAGAACAAGTACTAAAGAGCAAACATTACGATATAGTAATAAGCACACAAACAAATCCTTCTGCAATCATTTCATATTTAAAGAAAAAGGGAATATATACAGGAAAATTTGTAATTGCTTTTTCTGATTACCATTTACACAGGTATTGGCTATACGATAATGCTGATTTGTACCTGGCTAATATAATAGAGCAGAAAGAGGAAATGGTTTCTCGTGGAATTGATCCAGAAAAGATCATTGTTTGTGGTATTACATTACAAAAACAAGAGTCAGAGGTTGATAAACAAAAGGTGAGAAACAATTTAGGATTGAAAGAAAATGATAAAATAGTCATTGTTTTTGCTGGTAGCAGAGGTTTTGGCATGAACTCAGATATCATAGACCAGATAGTAAAAACAAACGCAATGATCCTTGTAGTTTGTGGAACAAGCGTTGAAACAAAAGAACGATTAACACATAAATACATTCAAACCCCTAATGTTAAAGTTCTTGGATATTCAAATTTCCGCGAACTCATTTCCATTGCAGACATAGTTGTTTCAAAGCCTGGTGGCTTAACTGTTGCTGAATCCTTAGAACAAAATGTTCCAATACTTGTATCGCACTTCCTTCCAGGACAAGAACGTTTGAATATAGACTATTTAAAAGAGCGCAATCTCATCATGCCATTGTCTGTTAATTACTACGATGCAGTCAAAGATGAAATACAGACAGGAAGTTTTAAATCCTCTTTAAAAAACAACCAATATTTAAAATCCATAGTTCAACATGGACAACCAGTCTGTGAAGCAATTTTAAAGCTTTAGAAACTGTTGACCAGAATCATTAATTTTAGTAGTATAGAAACACGAATATAACAGAGTGAAACAATAAATATGGCTAAAGAAAAAAGATCATTTTTTGGGAAAATAATGGGCGGGGATGAACCAGCTCAACAGGTTAACGTAAGCACAGAACAATATGTGCAGCCTTTGCAGACTGTTCAAGATATAGAAGAGGAACAGGTTTTAGCAGAAGTAGATGATTCACAAGGCTTGGAAATAGACGCTCCTTCTCAAGCAAACGCTGATGAGGAATGGATGTCTGATTATGAAGGAACTTTAAACATTGACCTGTACCAAACCAGAGACAATGTCATTATCAAATCAACAATTGCTGGTGTTAAGTCTGAAAACTTAGACATTACAATAGCAAACGACATGGTTACTATTAAAGGTGAGCGTGTTAAAGAAGAAAAGATTCCAGCAGAAGACTATTTCTATCAAGAGTGCTACTGGGGTGGTTTTTCAAGAAGCGTTATACTCCCAGTTGATATTGATAGCGAGCATGTAGAAGCAGATTTAAAAGATGGTATTTTAACAGTTATTCTACCTAAAGCAGCTAAAGCAAAGACCAAGAAGATTAAGGTAAACGGCTAACAGTGATTTTAAATGCCTCTGGGCTAACCCAGAGGCATTTTTTATGTTAAAATATTGGATATGGGAAGACCTAGAAAACAAAAAGAACACTTGATTCCAAAACCAAGCCTAAACTTAAGCCCTGAGACAAAAAAAGGGCTTGCAGTCGTGTTGTTTGTAGCCCTGTTCCTAATAACCCTGCTATCGCTTTTTGATAAAGCGGGGATAGTTGGTGAATACATTTCTAAGGGCTTTGTATTTGGTTTTGGCTACATTGCTTACTTCATCCCAATAGTTTTCTTGTTAATTGGTATTGCATTGTACAAACAAAATGTTGATGAAGAAGCAGGCCAGCATTTTTACTTTAGAACATACTTAGGAGCATTTATATTAGCAGGATCTCTCGCTGGTTTAATCCATATCTTCTACATGAGAGAAGGATATGGTGCTTTAGATTTAGTTACAAAAACAATTGGCGGAGGATATCTAGGAGCATTGTTCGGTTATCCATTCTTTTCTCTAACTGGTTTTTGGGCTGCTCTAGTGATTCTAATAGGTATTATGATTACGGGTTTGCTAATAACCTTTGATGTTTCATTGTCTAAGTTAATTCCAGGAAAAACAGATTCTGAAGGTGATGACAGAAAAGTAAATTTTGATGTTGGTCCGATTAAGATAAACAGCATGGGTAAAAACGGTTTTGTGTCTGAGAAAGTTTCTTCAAAGAACAGAATGACAGAAAGTGGTGCAGAAGAAAGACCAAGACTAAAGCCAACGGAGCCTGTTGTTTCATCTCAAGGACAGGATAAAAAGACAGATATGCCAGCCATTATCTTGGATGATAGAAAAGACTGGAAACTCCCTCCTTTTGATTTGTTGGAGGATTCTACAAATACAGTTGATAGCGGAAATATAGAGGTTAATGTTTCGATAATTCAGAAAACACTTGCTGATTTTGGTATAGAAGTAGAAATGGGAGAAGTAAATGTTGGACCAACAGTTACTCAATATACTTTAAGACCAGCAGTTGGAGTTAAACTCTCTCAAATTGCTGGATTACAAAATGATTTAGCTCTAGCTCTCTCTGCCCACTCTATTAGAATGGAACTTCCAATCCCTGGAAAAGCTTTGGTTGGTATTGAAATACCAAATGTTTCTAAAGCAATCGTTAGATTAAGAGAGGTTTTACAAACAGAAAACTTTGTTAAACATCCATCAAACCTTGCTTTTGCGCTAGGAAGAGATGTTTCAGGACATCCTATGGTCGCAGATTTAGCTCGAATGCCTCATTTAATGATTGCTGGAGCAACTGGTTCTGGAAAATCAGTGGCTTTAAACTCTTTCTTAATTTCTTTGCTTTACAAAAATACTCCTCAGGATGTTAAGTTCATCATAATAGACCCTAAGCGTGTTGAAATGACTTTGTATAACGGGATTCCTCACTTGATGACTCCTGTAGTCATAGATCATGACAAAGCAATCAATGCTTTAAGATGGGCAGTTGCTGAAATGGATAGGAGATACAAAGTTTTGTCAGAAGCAGGAAACAGAAATATTACAGAATACAACGCAAATGCTGCCCTTAAATTAAACTACCTAGTTATAGTAGTAGACGAACTCGCTGATTTAATGGCTGTTGCTAAAAATGATGTAGAAGCTGCGATTGTTCGTCTTTCTCAAATGGCCAGAGCTGTTGGTATTCACTTGGTGTTAGCAACCCAAAGGCCTTCTGTTGAAGTCATCACAGGTTTAATTAAAGCAAACATTACTTCAAGAATGGCATTTGCTGTAGCTTCTCAGATAGATAGCAGAACAATAATTGACTCAATGGGAGCTGAATCACTTCTCGGAAATGGAGACATGCTTTTTGTAACAGCAGACGTTCAAAAACCAAGACGTATTCAAGGAGCTTTCATTGGTGAAAAAGAAGTACACAAAGTTGTTGATTTCTTTAAAAAACAAACTGGTGCTGTCATATACAATGAAGAGATATTAGAAAAACCAAAACACAATATGTCCATACCAGGACTTTCTAATGATGACGGTGGTGATGAGTTGCTTGCTGAAGCAGAAGAGGTTGTTAAACAAGCAGGCAAGGCCTCGGCTTCGCTTTTACAGCGAAGATTGAGAGTTGGTTATGCTCGCGCCGCTCGTTTGTTAGATCTTCTTGAAGACCGAGGAATAATAGGCCCAGGAGATGGAGCAAAACCACGAGAGGTTTATGTTTCAAGCGAAATGGGTTCTGTTGCAGATGAGGAGTATGGCG
>VMFF01000052.1 GCA_007375915.1 Candidatus Doudnabacteria bacterium Gr01-1014_77 | reverse complement strand
GGCATTTGCTGCATGGATCATTTGTAAAAAAAGAAATACCAAACAAAATGAACTTAGTGGGTTCAGTGCAATTCCTCAAAATATAATTGTTACTCCTCCTCCAGCACAACAGGCTTAATTATAAAGATAGCCTTCCAGAAGCTTTTAGATTGGTTGCAACATCTCTTCCAACATCTCCAAGAAGAGAACGGATATAGCAAACAACTCCTATCATTATTGCGTTATCAGTTGAAAGTTCTTTAGAAGGAAATAGTACTGGAATATTTAATTCTTCCTCCAATTTTTTCATTCTTTCACGGAGCTCTGTATTACTTGCAACCCCACCTGCGACCACTATGTTTTGTGTTTCCGGAAAAGCTTCTATCGCTCTTTTTGTTTTTGCTATAAGGACATCAATAATTGCATCTTCTGCCTCACGAGCGGCATCTAATTTTTCATTCTCAGACAAAGTTCCATGTTTTTGAATGGTATACAAAACGCTTGTTTTTAATCCAGAAAAAGAAAAATCAAAATCGGGGGTATTAATCATTGGGCGGGGGAATGAAAATATTTTAGGAACATTTTTTTCACGCGCCATTGTTGCAAGTCTAGAAATCTCAGGCCCACCCGGATAAGGAAGACCTAGAATGCGGGCTATTTTGTCAAAAGCTTCACCAGACGCATCGTCTCTGGTTTCTCCTAGCAAGGTATATTTTCCAGCCGAATCAGATTTTATTAATTGGGTGTGTCCACCAGAAACCAAAAGAGCTATAAGAGGAAACTTCAAAGTTGTTGGTTGCGAGCTATCAGAAAGAACAGAAAAGATGTGTCCTTCCATATGGTTTATTCCAAAGAGTGGAAGATTCCAAGTGCACGCTAATGCTTCGGCGCATTGAATGCCCACCCAAAGAGTGGGCTCAAGCCCTGGGCCCACCGTAACCGCAATAGCATCTATTTCTGGTTTCTCATGAGTAGAAAGAAAATCAATGAGGGCTTCTGTGGTTTCTGGTTCGCGCTCTAATAGTTTTCTTATTTCATTAACTTGTTCCTCTTTAATAAATTTCTCTTGTGTTAAAATGGACGCAATTGCGTTCATTTTAACACTTTCTGTTTTTGAGTTTATTAAATTTGCTTCTGAAAGTGCGGAGACGAGTAGGGGAGTGAAATTTTGTGCGTGCTCTCTTTTTGCTAAGTTTGGATACACTCCGCCAAATTTTCTATGAGTTTCAATTTGTGAAAAAAGAGCGTGCCCCAAAACATTAATTTTAGGCGCAGAAATATCTCCACCGGCTTCTATAACAGCAATTGATGTTTCGTCGCACGAAGTTTCAATACTTAATATCTTCATATTTATTTTTGCGGAGAGGGAGAGATTTGGCGTCAGCTCACATCAATATTTTTGGTATGCTTGCAAAAATATTGTGTGGCTCCTGCCCGGACTCCTTCGCTTCGCTCAGTCCGTCTTTCAAATCTCGTCCTCGCAATATTTCAATACAAAATTATGTATTGAAATATTACTTGCGGAGAGGGAGAGATTTGAACTCTCGATAAGGTTTCCCCTATGCCGGTTTTCGAAACCGGTGCCTTCAACCACTCAGCCACCTCTCCTTAGTAGTCATGCTACCCTAGCATTTTAGCCCAAAAATGCTATATTTTGGCTCATTAAGGCCCTATCGTCTAACGGTTAGGACACAGCCTTTTCAAGGCTGGAATCAGAGTTCGATTCTCTGTAGGGTCACAAAACGATTCTTTTCATCAAGAAACTCTGATTTTATGTTGTAAATACAACATAATTCAAGAGTTTTAATAGTTGGATATGAGTAGATAAGATTTTTAGGAAAAAGCAGAGTTCTTAAAACTCTAAGATCTTTCACATCAAGAGTTTTCCAATTTTCAGGTAGATGCTTCAAAAATTCAACACTAGAATCAATCACATTATCTACTTCAAGTTCAGGGGTAGATAAACTAGCAACCTCTTTCTCAAGTTCTGAAATTTTGAATCTATACTTCTCATTAGCAGGAGTAAAATCCTCATCAGATATCTTTCCTTTAATTCTCAAATTCAGTAATTCCTCCTTTTCACTTTTTAGTTCTGTAATTTTTGCAGTTAATTTTCTTTCTGTGGCCTTTGTAGAGTTGAGTTCTACTCCATGAGCTAACCTAATTGCTTCTTTAAGTGCTTCAAAAAAATTTTCATTAGGAGTTAGTTCTAAAAGAAATTTAGTGAAATCTTCTTCCATATCCTCTTTTTTAATAGCATGTCTTTTTTCACAAGCACTATTAAAACAACCATAGTATTGATAATACTTGGTTTTACCTTTTGTTTTTCCACCAGAGATACTTTTACCACATCCTCCACATTTAATACCACGCAAAGGATAATCAGGACTATCCTTGTTGCGAGGAAGTTTTCTACCCTCTATACCCTTGTTCTCGGAATTAGCTTCTTCAAACAACTTTTCTGAAATAATTGGCCGATGACTACCTTGTGTTGATATTCCAAATTTAGGGACAACAATTTTCCCACAATAGATTGGATTTTTAATAATTTTAGCCACAAGTTGCTTACTCATTTTCATTCCATGTCTGCTCTTATGCCCTAATTTGTTAGCCATATTTGCCAGCTCCTTGAAGGAATATTTTCCAGTTGCCTTTTGCTCAAAGAGCATTTTAACCACATCAGTTCTTTCAGGATCAGGAGCTATGAGTTTATTTCCAAGGGTGTCTTTCACATTCTTGTATCCCCAAGGAGCAATCCCACTCCATAAACCCTTCACTAATCTTGCCTTCATTCCCTCAATGGTTCTTTGAGATCTGACATTGTTGTCAAATTCAGCAGCAGCCGAAAGCAAAGTCTCATAGAATTTTCCTCCCGGAGTATCTTCAAGTTTCTCAGTAGCAGAAACCACAATAATTCCTAATTTATTGAAGAACGCTTTGAGAGCAAGATAATCAGCAGTGTTTCTTGATAACCTATCTACCTTGTATACAACTAATCTGGCAATTTGTTTCTTGTGTTGTTCACAAAACCTCATCATTAGTTGAAGCTGTGTCCTGTCTGCTGTTTTGGCTGATTCTCCTTCCTCTCTCCAAGTTTTAAAAACATTGTATCCGTCTTTAGAAGACATTTCTCTACAAAACTTCTCTTGGTTATCTAAGCTGAATCCAAGCACCTGTTCATTTGAAGACACACGGTAATACTGAATATCATTCTTTGGTTTTTCATTTTTATGATTGAATGTTTTCATGTTATTTATTATTTAGGTTAATTAAAGCTCTTAATCTTGTAATCTCAAAATCTTCTCTAAGAGCTGAGAAGATCGGGCTCTATGGTGGTTCTCTTGTTATTTGTCTAAAACTCTCTGCTTTCTGGGGTTTTGGTGGTTTAGGGTGTTGTTTAATTTTTAGACGCACCAGAAATAACCCCAACTCATATAGATTTTGGGAAATTTTCTCTATCTCATTGTTAGGAAGTTGCAGACCTTTCTTTTTTAGGAAATCCTTAAGCTTTTGAACTCCCTCATCATTTTCTGTCATTGTAGCTTTCGCTACTCTTGGTAAATCAGATTTTTTGCAAGAAAAAAACTGACATACAAAAGCAAGCAAACAACTTTTTCAAGTTGCTTAATTACTTTTAAACATCAGTTGGGCATTGCCACTTCTTCTACATAATTGTTGTATCTAGACTGTTCTGAAACACACTCTCATTATCTTGCCAGACGGAAGCAACAATTAGGTAGCCAATGTAGAGGTAATTCGCAAAGCTTTTCCCTCACTACAAAAAGGTTCTAATAAACGACCATTGTGCAAAGAGCATCTATAAGTCAGAGTAAGTGGAAACAAATCTAATTGCAAGCAAAAAAGAGTATATTTCAAAAATTGTTTTTTTAACTAAATCTCACAACTTGCCTTTGTTGTGATAGAAAACTTGCTTTCCTTGACTGTTTTAAAAGGCTTTTATCATCTTTATAAAGAAACATTAATACAATAAAGCAAGACTATACAACAGTTCAATACGCTTCTTTGCTTATTATGGAGGTAGAGGTAAACTTATGGAGACAATTGAATATGTAGAAGTAGCCTAAACCAGTAAGCAATTACTGGCATGGTGAAAGGAAAGTCCAGTTAGACACAAAGAACCCATCATGGGGTTGTCTAACTGGCCATATCAGGAAACTGGTATGAAGGACTTCGGTCCTTACCCGTGGTGGGCTTTTTGTATTTATAAATAAAACTATTATGAACAAGAAAAATATCATATTGTTTTCTATCTTGATTGTTTTTTTAATCATCTCAATTTACTTTAATTTAAACGAACAAGTGGACACTAGAAATAAGGGCATCAATGATTCATTATCTTCAAAAATATCAGTGGAAGAATTATTTGAAAAGAAACAAGAATGTCAGAAATATGCACAGGATATCGAGAAAACACTCAAAGAACTTGACTTCTATAATCCAAACACAGGTTACCAAGATAGCCACTTTTTAGAAGAACTGTTTTATAGCCCAAAAGCTAACACTTGCCTCTATATAGAAAGGGAATGGGGTTTT
>VMFF01000051.1 GCA_007375915.1 Candidatus Doudnabacteria bacterium Gr01-1014_77 | reverse complement strand
CTTCCCTGCTTACGATTCAATATTTAAAAAAGTTGTTTTTGAAGAAACTGGTGAGGAAAACGGAATTAAGTTTACATTCAAAGATTTGATGAGATAACAAAAACCCCGGGAAACCGGGGTTTTAAATTATCTTCGTTTTTTCTTTAACACTTTCTTTGCTTTAACAGGTTTCTTAGCAACCACTCTTACTTCATCATGTAGCTTAGATGCAAGTGGACTTTTCTGTCCTGAGTATTTGTTGTTCTTCTTGTTTGCATAAGGAACATCAACTTTGCTTGTAAGCTCTTCAAATGTGAAAGCACAGATTCTCATTCCTGGGTACAAAGCAATTGGCATTGTTCCAAGATTACCTAGTTCCATTGTTGGTTTTCCGTTCCATCCTGCGTCAAAAATTGAGGCTGTACCGTGAACAATGATACCAAGGCGTCCAAGAGAGCTTCTGCCCTCAATACGGCCTAATAGGTCATGAGGGAGCTCCAGGTTCTCAACTGTTGTTACTAGAGCAAAGTCTCCAGGCTGCATTATAAATGCCTCGCCTTTTTTAACAACAATTTCTTCCATAATCTCTTTAATGTCTACAGGACCTTTAAGGTCAATGTATGGAAAACTTGTTTTCTTGAAAACTCTGAATCTGTTCCCTAAGTGCAAGTCAATTGAACATGAACCAAGCTGACTTTCAAAGTCTGGTGCTGGCGTTATCTTTATTCTTCCAGAGTTGATTGCTTTTTTAATATCTCTGTCAGAGAGAATCATATGTTTAAATCTTAACTTTAATACCAGGTCCCATTGATGCGTTAACAACAATGTTTGTTATGAACACTTTCTTAACAGTGCTTGGTTTAGAAGCATTCAATGCATCAATGAAAGTTTTTAAGTTAGTAACTAATTTCTCTGAATCAAAATCAGTCTTTCCGATTATCTGATGAACATTTCCTGAATCATCGTTTTTAAAGTCAATCTTTCCTGCATTGATTTCTTTAATGATTCCTGCAATGTTTTCTGTAACTGTTCCTGTTTTTGGGTTAGGCATTAAACCACGTTGACCCAAAATCTTTGCAATTGGACCCATTAACTTCATCATAGCTGGTTCTGCAACAGCCATATCAAAGTCAGTCTTTTCTGTTTCTTTAATTTGCTTGATTAAATCAGCACCACCAACCAAAGCTGCGCCTGCTTCTTTTGCTTCTTTTTCTTTAACTTCAGTTACAAAAGCAGCAACACGCTTTGTTTTTCCAGTACCAAAAGGTAAAGAAATTGAACCTCTTACGCCTTGATCTGTTTTCTTAGGATCAATACCTAATCTAACATGTACTTCAACAGTACCTTTAAACTTTGTGTTTGCTGTTTGCTTTACTAGATCAATAGCTTCAGTAGCAGAATACACTTTTGTGCGGTCTACCTTCGCTATATTCGCCTTTTGGCGTTTAGAAATATTTGCCATACTCGTCCTTTCGACTTAGTGGTTTGCGCGAAATGTTTCGCTCCCACGAATTAATTAATATATTTAAGCTTCTTTTCTAGCTAGTTTCCAGTGGTAATAGAAGACTGGGGTACCAACTATGATCATTGCTAGAGATTGAGCTATATCTCTCTTTCTCTGTTGCTGTTGATTCTTCTTCTCATACTCCTGTTGCTTTATCTGATAGTCAGGATCACATTCAGTTGTTTTTACAGCAACACCTTTTTCAACAGGAACTTGGCAATTTACTGCCATCATTGGGTAGGAGTAGTATTCTTCTGCGTTCAAAAGAATCTTCAAACCCATGTTCAGCAAGGTTATTGCCCCAACCATTATTATGATTAAGGAAACAAGAGAAACAACGTAGAGATATGCTTTTTTAATCCAAGTCATATATTTTTGTTTAATTATTTAAACTTTTAATCTATAACCTCAACACCCATAGAACGGGCTGTGCCTGCAACAATCTTTTCTGCTGCTTCTAAATCATTTGCATTTAGGTCAGGCATTTTCTTTTCTGCAATCTCACGAACTTTTGCTCTTGTGATCTTTCCAACCTTGTTTTTCAAAGGATTAGCAGACCCTTTATCCAACCCTATTGCTTTCCTGATTAAAACAGAAGCAGGAGGAGTCTTTAAAATAAAAGTAAAAGTACGGTCTTCGTAAATGGTAACTTCTGCAGGAATGATCAAATCTCCCATTGGAGCTGTTTTCTCATTAAACTGCTTTGTGAACTCACCGATATTAATACCGTGGGGACCAAGTGCAGTACCAACTGGTGGTGCTGGTGTTGCTTTTCCAGCTACTAGCTGGAGTTTTACCATTGTCTTTATCTTCTTTGCCATTGTTCTTTGTGGTAACAGTTTTTAAAACTGCGAGACGATATTATCGCCAACCACCCTTTCTTTGCCAGAAACCTGGCTTAATTAGTATATTATATCTTCTTAACCTGAAGGAAATCCAATTCTACAGGAGTTTCTCTACCAAAGATTGAAACCAAGACTTTAACCTTGCCCTTAGCCTCATCTACTTCAGCAACCTTACCTTCATAATCCTTAAATGGCCCATCCATCATTCTAACTAAATCACCAACAATGAAATCAACCTTAAACTTTGGTTCTTCAACGCCCATGCGCTTCTGCAAGGACTTAATCTCATCATCTGAAATTGGTGTTGGAATTGTTCCGCTACCTACGAATCCTGTTACATTAGGCGTGTTTCTAACAACATACCAGGAATCATCTGTAACAATCATTTCTACAAGAACATAACCTGGGAAAATCTTTTCCTCGACTGTTGTTCTTTTTCCATCTTTGATCTTAATCTTCTTTTCTTTCGGAACTATTACGTCAAAAATCTTGTCTTCCATTCCCATTGATTCAATACGTTGTTTCAAATTAAAAGCAACGCTATCTTCATAACCGGAATATGTGTGCAAAACGTACCAATGTTTTTCGCCTGTAACTTGTTGTCGTGACATATCTCTAAAACAAAACTATTAATGCTAGAACTATTATTAAAATTTCAACTAAACCACTCAAACTCATATACCCATTTAACACCACCCAAAACCAATATTTAAAGAAGCTTTCACTCTGTCTATATTTAAGCTGGTACTTTTTCTTGTAAAAAGAATCAGTAAAAGGAAAAAATCTTTTAGTTGCCGGCCAAAGCCACATAATCCCCCGCTCAGAATCTAAAATCAGGTGAGACCATGCGCTTAACCAAACAACTAAACCAAAAACTTTTCCAAAATCAGTGCTAGAAGCAAAGAAAATCACTAATCCTAGTACTAGCCAAAAAATTGGCGTATGGGTAAACAACTTTCTATGATTTGCCAATTCATTATCTATCCTTAATCTCTTTATCTTTGCAAAAGCAAAGAAAAAATCTAGATCAGGAAGAAAACCAATAACTGCACCAATCAATGACAGTTCATTTACCTGGGTTGCGGTTAAATTGTAATGTAAGGAGCTGGTCAGGATTTTTGCAGTTAAATACCCTGCTGCAATGTGTCCTGGAGGTAACATACGAACTATCTTTCAATTAGCTTTTCCAAGCCCTTTATCAAACCATAGTCAGCTGAAGCTAAAACTATTGATACTAAAACTGAGAATAGGATGACAACGCCTGTATATCTAAGGGTTTGCTGTTTGGTTGGCCAAACAACTTTGCTTAGTTCGCTCTTAACCTCTGAGAAAAATTGTATTACTTTTATCATATTTTTTGAGCTTTTTTAAAAGGCCTTCGGGCCTTTTGATATATCGATTATATCATAAAGGCCTTGAATTATGCAAATCAAGGCCAAATCATTAAATATCTAGGTTTTTAACGCTCTTTGCATGGGTCTGGATGAAGCGTTTTCTAGGAGCAACCTCATCACCCATCAAGGTTTCAAAGATATCTGAAGCTTTTTCTGCATCCTCAATATATACCTGAAGCATTACTCTGTTTTCAGGATCCATTGTTGTTTCCCAAAGTTGTCCAGGATTCATTTCTCCCAAACCTTTGTAGCGCTGTATGGAATACCCTTTTGCCTTTATTACACCATCTCCTTCATCTTCAGAAACTTCTGTCTCAACAATCTCTTCTTCTACTTTTGTTTTCTTTGCACCCTTAACAGTTTTCTTAGATTCTTTTTCTGCTAAAAGATCCTTCAAGATCTCATCTCTCTCATCCTCTGAAAAAGCATACTGATGCTCTTTACCTACCTGAACTCTAAACAAAGGAGGTTGAGCAATATAAAGGTATCCTTTTCTAATGACATCGGGGAAATATCTGTAGAAGAGTGTTAACAAAAGAGTTCTGATGTGAGCACCGTCAACATCAGCATCTGTCATGATGATTATTCTGTGATATCTCAACTTTTCTACATCAAACTGATCTCCAACACCAGCACCCATTGCAATGACAAGATTTTTAATCTGTTCAGAACCAAGCATGCGATCTAATCTTGCTCTTTCAACGTTTAAAATCTTCCCTCGTAAAGGTAAGATTGCTTGGAATCTTCTGTCTCTTCCTTGTTTAGCAGAACCACCAGCTGAATCTCCCTCAACAATATATATTTCAGATTTTCCCGGATCAGACTCAGAACAATCAGCAAGTT
>VMFF01000003.1 GCA_007375915.1 Candidatus Doudnabacteria bacterium Gr01-1014_77 | reverse complement strand
TTCGCTGTCCGTATTTTCGTAATCCCAGGTCAGGCAGAGAGCGATGGGGGCTTACCGCGTATTCCGGAAAGGGATCGGTGCAAGAAATAGAAACCGAGATTAGCATTATAGAAAAACTTGAGGGCAAAGATTTTTCTAAAATGCATGAAAGCGAAATTCGCGATATAATGAGAAAAAGAAAGCTTGGTATCGAATGTTCCGGATTTGTAACTCGAATTTTAGACGCCTGGACTAGGGAATTTTATAAAAAACCTATTTATTCTTTGATTAAATTTAATTCTTCGGGAATTGGTTGGCTTTTTTGCAAAATGCGGCCATACACGCACATAGATGTACCAACGCTTGTACACGAAAAAAACGCTCATGAGATAAAAAACGTAAATGACATTATGCCGGGCGATATAATCAGATTTAATTCGGTAATAGATCACGCGATTATTATCACAAAAACAGAAAAAGGCGAGAACCTAAATTTAACAAAGGCATATTACGCACATTCTGTTTTCGAGGACAATGGCGAGGGTGTAAAAGAGGGCTATATAGATTTTACATCTGGTAAGTGGTTTGAACATCCGGACACAGGGCATACTATAGCCGAAAAAGGCGAGCCAAAATTTTATAGATTATTTATTGTTGAAAGATGTTTGAACAAATAATATTGCGAAGTTTTTATTTTTTTATGGGGGCGTTTTTTATTACCGTGATTCTGTCCCCACCGCTTATATTTCTGTTAAAAAAATTTAAAATAGTCCGAAGAGACGATAGAGATTTTTCCTCGATTATAAAAACCAGAAAGAGCAAGCTTGGAACTCCCGTATTTGGTGGTATAATAATAGTAGCGGTAATTACCGCACTTACTATGATGTTTAATTGGCATAGAGAAACGACTTTTGTTCCACTTGGAGTGCTCTGGCTTGCGGCTTTGCTTGGCGGAGCGGACGACTTGCTTAACATATTCTATACCAAAGAACGCCATCCTCGGACACTCGGAAGAATTATAAGATTTATAAAATTTCATAAAAATTTAAAGTACAGGATTTGGTACGCGATAACTTTTCCCTGGCAGGCATACAAAAGAGTATTTTATCTGGTCGGATCTCACCCCGGAAAGGGAGTACAGGCGCATGAAAAAATTATTATACAGCTTATTATCGGAGGCATAATCGCGTGGTGGTTGTCTTTCAAACTTGATTGGACCGAATTGTGGCTGCCTTGGCTTGGCAATATTGATCTTGGACTTTTTATAATACCTGTTATTTTATTTCTAGTTATGTTGATGGCAAATGCTGTAAATATAACAGACGGCATAGACGGCCTTTCCGCGGGAACATTGATAATTTCGTACAGTGCCTTTTTTGCTATAGCACTACAGCAGGGAAGCAGCGATATATCACTGCTTTTAGCAACGATTATAGGAACATTGTGCGGATACCTGCTTTTTAATATTAAACCCGCGAAATATCAGATGGGCGACGTAGCTTCGCTTGGCATGGGAATCTTGCTTACCTCTATTGCGTTTGCCCTAGACCGGCCAATATTGCTTCTTGTAATCGGTATGATATTTATTATTGAAATTATGTCCGTAATTATTCAGACTTCTTGGAAGGTGCTTTTTGGAAAACGTCTATTTAAAATGGCGCCAATTCATCATCATCTAGAAATTCAACCATTCGACTCGGTGTTTTTGCAAGATCAAGCTTTTCAGGTGCTAGGGTTTTAATATCACGTTTCATCATGTACTTAAGGAAAGCACGCACAGCAATAACATGATAGTTCTGAGTTATCTGTTTTAGGTGTTTCCCTGATTCATCTATCAAACGATTGATGTATAGTCTGTATCTTCTTACTAACTCAAAATCAATCTGTTCTGGTTTTGAAACACCCTCTGATGCGCAGAACAGAGCAAAGCGATTAAGGTAGTGAGCATAGTTTCGTATGGTTAACATGCTTCTATTTTTTTCAATCTCGCAATACTCTAAAAACTCCCGGATATATTTGGTTAGGGAGTTTTCTAAGGTTTTTTCTTTGTTTTTGGTTTTTGTCTCTGTCATATATTGTGCGACATAGGTAGTATATCATACATGTTAGTTACTTGACATAGTGTATATAATATTGTATGGTGTTATGTTCACTCACAAAGGGGGCAAAATGAAACGATTATGTTAATTGTCTAGTCAACAACAACCGCATCTAAGTAGTCATGCCCTCTCTGAGGAGGTGCGGTTTCTAACCGCACAGTCTCAAGGAGGCAGTATGATGACGCTGGATCAGTACCTCGACCAGATGGCGGATGGGTCGCTTGTGGAGCCAGCTTGTCGGTTTTTGGCTCTGGTTGATACGAACCCTGAACAGGTCAGGGCATGGGTCAACAACACCCTGAGGAAGCAGCGCCCTTATCTCATCCTGCTGGACCGGATTCATCGCCAGCAGGCTAGTGGGGGTCCCGCTGTATCAATTTCTCAGAACCCCGAGCGATTCCACCGGAAGGTTGTGAAGATCTTTAAGATCGAGGATGGGTGGGTTTTGTTTCTTGATCTGCTCCATCCTAACCACCCTGAATCTTGGAGGGATGGTGTCACTGAAGCTCAACGGTTTGTGCGTCGACAGATCTACGATCTGATTTGGCGCGGAATTGTGAGGGAAAGTGACTGCATTCCGAGGTGGTTGCCAAAGCGAATTACGTAATCGATCACCCAGCCCGGGCTCTCCCAAGAGCCCGGGCTGATCGTTTTTTAGTGACTTGTTTCTCCTTGATTTAAACCCCATAAACTGGTAGAATAGCCTTAGAAATATTAATTCCACGATACTTTAGTTCTAAGAAAAAGAACTCAAATATTCGTGTAGACAGGCCTTAAAATTAAGGCATATTGTGAAAGGCACCCATGTTATCCAAAAAGGAAAAGGACGCATTGATCAAGAAGTTCCAGACTCACAAAGATGATACTGGTTCTCCTGAGGTTCAGATAGCGATTCTTACCAAAGAGATTGATCAGGTTTCTGAGCACCTTAAAGTGCACAGAAAAGATAACCACTCAAGAAGAGGGTTATTGCAAATGGTAGGAAACCGCAGAAGACTATTGCGTTACTTAAAAACAGAAGACCAGAAAAGATACGACAAGTTAGTTGATAAATTGAAATTGAAGAAATAATTTGGGAGTCCCGCAAATTACTTTGCGGGACTTTCTAAAATCATTAAATAATTAACGGACGTTGTTAGCAGCCACGTCCGGCTTAAGCCCTTTAGGTCGGACATGATTGCAAATGACGTCTGGAGAGAGAAAATATGGACGTTAAAAAAGTTTCGGTAGGGTTTGGTGATCAATCTCAAGCAGAGATGACATTTGAAACCGGTAAAATGGCAATGCAGGCAAATGCATCTGTTCTTGCCAGACAAGGTGATACAGTTGTTCTAGCAACAGCTACAATGGGTCGCAAAAGAGAAGGCATGGATTACTTTCCGTTGCTCGTAGATTACGAGGAGCGTCTTTATGCTGCAGGAAAGATTAAAGGAAGCCGTTGGGTTAAGAGAGAAGGTAGGGCAACAGATGAAGCAATCTTAACAGGAAGAGTCATTGATCGATCTATTAGACCTTTGTTTCCTGATGGAATGCGTAATGATGTTCAGGTTGTTGTAACAGTGCTTTCAATAGACGGGGTGCATGAAGCTGACATGCTTTCTGCAAATGCAGCATCTGCTGCTTTAACAATTTCCGATATTCCTTTTGATGGACCAATCGGTGTTGTTAGAGTTGGTAAAGTAGACGGGCAAATGGTCTTAAACCCAAGCAGAGAAATTCTAAAGAAATCCCAGATGGATTTAATAGTTTCTGGAAATGAAAAGCATGTCTTAATGGTAGAAGCAGGAGCAATGCTTGTTTCTGAAGAAGACATTGTTGCAGGAATAGAGTTTGCTCAAAAACATCTAGCTGAAATCTGTAAGGTTCAGAACCAATTTAAGGAAATGGCAGGACAGCAAAAAGCTGTTGTAGATATCATAGAACTAAACAAAGGTATTTATGAGCAGGTAAAAGCATTTGCAACAGAAGACAAGCTTGATGCTGCAATATATGTTGCAAACAAAGAAGAGAGAGAATCAAAGATGAATGCTTTGATGGATGCTGCTGTTGAAACAATCACTAAAGCACTCATTACAACTAAAACAGAGATTGCTCCTGGAATTGAATCTGCTTTAGGACGTTTAGATGAAGGGCAGATTAAAAAAGAAGTTTTGGCGTCTTTAGACAAGATCATGAAAAAGTATATGCAGAAAAATATCTTGGAAAAAGAGCGTCGTGTTGACGGAAGAAAGTTAGATGAAACAAGACAAGTAACATGTGAAGTAGGGGTTTTACCTCGTACCCATGGTTCTGCTTTGTTTACCAGAGGAGAAACTCAGGTCTTAACAACAGTGACTCTTGGTTCAAAAGGTGATGAGCAGTTGCTTGATGGTATGGAAGATCCAGGAGAAGGAACAGCAAAAAGATATATTCACCACTACAACATGCCAGGTTACTCTGTTGGTGAAGTTGCTCCTTTGAGAGGACCAGGAAGAAGAGAAATCGGTCACGGTGCTTTAGCAGAGCGTGCTTTGGAACCAATGATTCCTTCACAAGACGAATTTCCATACACCATGCGTTTGGTTTCAGAAGCAATCATGTCCAATGGTTCAACATCGATGGCTTCAACTTGCGGATCAACCCTTGCATTGTTAGATGCTGGTGTGAAGATTAAAGAAATGATTGGTGGGGTTGCCATGGGCTTGGTATTAGATGAAGAAACAGGAAAGTTTAAAGTCTTAACAGACATTGCTGGAATTGAAGACTTTAACGGACACATGGATTTTAAAGTTACAGGAAATGAAAACGGAATTACTGCAATGCAAATGGATGTTAAGGTAAAAGGAATTACAAAAGATATTCTTGCACAAGCATTACAACAGGCAAAACCAGGACGCTTGCACATCTTAAACAAGATGAAAGAAGTAATCCAAGGACCAAGAGCAGACCTTTCCCCTTATGCTCCTAGAATTGTTTCTTTCATGATTAACCCTGACAAGATTAGAGAAGTCATTGGTTCTGGCGGTAAAGTAATTAACGGAATCATTGCAGATACTGGAGTTAAGATTGATATTGAAGACAGTGGTTTAGTTATGGTTACATCAACTGATGCTGCTGCTTCTGAAAAAGCAGTCGGTATTATTAAGAACATTGTAAGAGAGATAAAAGCTGGAGAAGAATTCGACGGTAAAGTAACTAGACTAATGAACTTTGGCGCATTCGTTGAATTAATTCCAGGACAAGAAGGATTGGTTCATATCTCAGAACTTGCAAACTACCGTGTTGGTAGAGTTGAAGATGTTGTTAAGGTTGGTGATCCTTTGAAAGTCATGGTTAAAGAGATTGATGATCAGGGAAGAATTAACTTAACACATAAACCATACGCAAAACCTGCAGAACCAGGACAAGGCGTTGCTCCTAGTGAAGATCGAGGTCCAAGAAGAGATTTCAGAAACGGACACGGGAACAATGATCGGGGTGGAAGAGGATTCAGAGGATTCTTTAAGAAATAGATAAAGCCCCGATTTCTCGGGGCTTTAATTTTCGGTTTTAACCGGTGCGTGTCTTGCCAGTCGATAATATAATATATTATTTTCAAAAAAATATCAATGGTGGACCCGACCGGAATCGAACCGGCTTAGCGTGACTGGCAAGACGCGCTGACTACCATTAGTCACGGGCCCATGCAAATGACATTAACACATTGAAATTAAATATAGATTAAATCTGTGGAATACTTTGAGATTTTAAAAAAAGATCCAAATTCAAAAGCAAGACTCGGCGTTATACACACCGCGCATGGTGATGTCTTAACTCCATATTTCAACCCAATTGGAACAAAAGGAACTGTTAAAAGTATTACTTCTGAAGAATTGAAGTTTTGGGGCGCAGACATGATTCTTGCAAACACATATCACCTTTGGCAAAGGCCGGGTGATGCTTTAATTGCAAAAGCAGGTGGTCTTCATAAGTTTATGAATTGGAAAAACGCAATATTTACTGATAGCGGAGGATACCAGGTTTTTTCTCTTGCTAAAATGCGTCAGGTAATGGAAGCTGGAGTGCTTTTTCGTTTTGATATGGATGGAAAGTCTGCAATTCTTTCTCCTGAAAAATCAATTCAGATACAATCTAATCTAGGAAGTGATATTGCTTTAATCCTTGATGACTTTCCAGGTTTTCCTTTTGAGTACGAAAGAACAAAACAAGCGATTGAACAGACAACACGTTGGGCAGAACGTGCTAAAAAAGAATTTGAGAGAATAACTGAAGCAGGGAATTCTGTTAATCCAGGACAAAAACTTTGGGGAATAGTTCAGGGAGCATCTTTTCCAGACTTAAGAGAAAGAAGTGCAAAAGAAATTCGTGCTTTAGATTTTCCTGGTTATGCAATTGGTGGAGTTGCTGTTGGAGAGCCAACAGATGAAATGCTTAAAGCTGTTGATATGACCATTCCACATCTTGAAGAGGAAAAACCAAGACACCTATTAGGTGTAGGAACTCCATATGATATAGTGCAGGCTGTGTTAAGGGGATGTGATTCTTTTGATTGTGTTATTCCAACAAGAGAAGCACGTCATGCAAAGCTATACATTTCATCAAGAGACCAACAAGGGCGAGAAGCTTACAAAACCATAGATATACGTAAAGCAGAGTTTGCAGAAGACTTTACTCCAGTAGATAACGAGTGTGATTGTTATGGATGTTTAAGTCATACAAGGGCATATATTCGCCATCTATTTGCTTCAGACGAGCCTCTTTCAATCCGTTTAGCAACAATGCACAATATTAAGTTTTATTTAAACTTAATGAAAAAAATACGAAACGCACTGGAAAACGAGTATTTTAATGAGTTTGCAGAGGGTTTCAAAGAGATTAAAGAGTAGTTTCTAGAAGAGTCGGTTAATGTTTGATATACTTTCATATATATGAGCGAAAACAACATGATGGAAAAATTAGTAAGTCTTTGTAAGCGCCGTGGATTCATTTTCCCAGGTAGCGAGATTTATGGTGGTTTGGCAAACTCATGGGATTATGGTCCTTTGGGTGTTGAGTTAAAGAATAATATTAAGAAACTTTGGTGGAAAAAGTTTGTTCAACAAAGAGATGATATGGTTGGTATAGACGCGGCACTAATGATGAACCCAAAAGTGTGGCAAGCAAGCGGACACATCTCTAATTTTTCTGATCCTTTAATTGAATGCAAGAAATGCCACACTCGTTTCAGAGCAGACACTTTTGATCAGGAGAAATGCCCTAACTGCAAAGGAACAGAATTCACTGCAGCAAAAGAATTTAACCTGATGTTCAAAACATTCATGGGTCCTGCAGAAGAAGAGGCTAACATTGTTTACTTTAGACCTGAAACAGCACAAGCGATGTTTGTAGATTTTCCTCAAGTTGTTGAAACATCAAGACAAAGAATTCCTTTTGGTATAGCTCAAACAGGAAAAGCTTTCAGAAATGAAATAACTCCAGGAAACTTCATATTTAGAACTCGCGAATTTGAACAGATGGAAATTGAATATTTCGTCCATGAAAAAGATTGGGAGAAATATTTTGAATATTGGTTAGAGCAAATGAAATCATGGCTTTCTGATATTGGAGTAGATTCATCAAAATTACACTATGTTGATATTGGAGACGGCGATCGCGCCCATTATTCAAAACGAACTGTTGATATTGAGTTTGATTATCCATTCGGACAAAAAGAACTCTATGGTATTGCTTACAGATCAAACCACGATTTGACTCAACATCAAAATGTTTCTAAACAAGACCTTGAATACAGAGATCCAGAAACAGGAGAAAAGTTTTTACCACACGTCGTTGAGCCAACTTTTGGAGTAGATCGAACCGTGCTTGCAGTTTTGCTTTCTGCATATACCGAAATTGAGGGTGGACGTTCTACAACAACAGAAGCCATAAAAGAGAGTGAAGTTGTTTTAAAGATAGATAAGAAAATTGCTCCTGTTAAAGTCGCTGTTTTGCCGCTTTCTAAAAAAGACGAAGTTTCAATACCAGCAAAAGATCTTGCAAATAAACTTAGAAAATACTGGTATGTTCAATATGATGAGACTGGTTCAATTGGAAAGAGATACAGAAGACAAGATGAAATTGGTACCCCGTATTGCGTTACATATGACTTTGATTCCTTAGAAGACAAAAAAGTTACTGTTAGAGACAGAGACACAATGACCCAAGAAAGAGTTTCAATTGATGATTTAGAAAAATACTTTAAAGAAAGATTTGAAGATTAATGTTATTAACACACAAAACTTTAAAAAACGGTTTAAATGTTCTTTTAGTAAATTTGCCTGACTCCAAGTCAGTGCTTTTTACAATACTTGTTAAAGTAGGCAGCAGGTACGAAACAAAAGAAGTAACCGGAATATCACATTTCTTAGAACATGTTTTTTTCAAAGGAAGCAAAAAATATCCAAAGCCAACAGATATTTCACAGATCGTAGATGCAATTGGTGGAGACTTTAATGCATCAACATCCAAAGAAGCAACCGAGTTCTATATAAAGGCGGAAAAACATCACTTTGATTTAATCTTTGATGTTCTTTCAGATATGGTTTTAAACCCACTCTTCAAAGAGCAGGAATTAAATAAAGAAAAGGGAGTAATCATAGAAGAAATAAACCAGTACGAGGACATACCCGCAAGTCAGGTAGAAAATCATTTAGAAAGAATAATGTGGCCAGACTCAACACTTGGCTGGGATATCTTAGGAACCAGACAAAGCATCCAAAAAATGAATCGCTCAAAGGTTTTAAAATACAAAGGTACTTTCTATCAGCCTTCAAATATAATCTTAGGTATTTCTGGAAACTTTGATACAAAGCAAGCTATAAAGAAAATTGAACAAACATGGGGTAAGTTAAAAAATAAAAAAGCTCCGAAACACAAACATAAAGAAAAAACACAGAAAAACCCAAATCTCACGGTTATCCATAAAGACACACAGCAAGCACACCTTGCTCTAGGTTTTAAAACCTTTGACCATGCTTCAAAGAAAAACGCAGCAACAATGCTTCTAGCCAATGTCTTAGGAGGTAACATGAGCTCCAGACTATTCGTTGAAATACGAGAAAAAAGAGGGCTAGCATATCATATTTCAGCATCAAACGCCCCATATCATGACACAGGGAACTTCACTATCCATGCAGGACTTCAGGTTGAAAAAACACAACAAGCGCTAACAGAGATATTAAAACAGCTTAAAAACGTTAAAGGTAATTCAATAACCAATAAAGAGTTAAAGCGAGCAAAGGATTTTGTTCGCGGTAAAATTGCTCTTGCTTTTGAAAATAGACACAGAAATCTTGATTGGTTCATGGATCATTTTGCTTTCATAAACAAGTTAAAAAGTATTGATAGTTTTTTAGCTGAGGTTGAAGCTGTTACATTAAAAGACATACATAACATTGCAAAAGAAATATTTCAAGACAAAAATATGAGCCTTGCAATAATCGGACCGTTCAAAGAAAGAGCTTCTTTTGAAAAAGAATTAAAGATATAGCCATGAAAATCGGATGTCATGTTTCAATAGCCGGAGGAGTAATAAATGCGCCAGAACGCGCGCATGAATTAGGTTGCGAAACTTTTCAGATATGCACTCGTTCTCCCCAAGGAGGCAAGGCACAGGAACTAACAAAAGAAGTCTTGGCAGAATTTAAAACAAGAATGAAGAAATATGGCTTTAAAGAATTTGTTGTTCATGCCCCATATTTCATAAACTTTGGAAGTGCAAACAACAGAACATTCTATGGTTCTGTTTCTGTTGTTAGAGAAGAGCTAGAGAGATCAAGTCTTTTAGGTGCAACATATTTAATGGTTCATTTAGGAAGCTTTAAAGACCTAGGAAAAGAAAAGGGAGAAGAACAGGTCATAAAAGGGTTAAAAAAGGTTTTAGATGGTTACAAAGGTAAAACCCTTTTCCTTATTGAAATATCAGCAGGAGCAGGGGAAATAATTGGAGACAGTTTTGAAGAATTAGCAAAACTAGTTAAAGCATTAAAGAAATACAAGACCTTTGGGGGAATTTGTTTTGATACTCAACATGCTTTTGCAAGTGGATATGATTTAAGGGATAAAAGGACGGTGAAACAAACATTTGATGACTTTGAAAAAAAGATTGGTTTTAAGTATTTAAGAATGTCACATTGCAATGATTCCAAGGTTGAGCTTGGGAGCCATAAAGACAGGCATGAGCATATTGATGATGGTTTGATAGGGAAAGAAGGATTTACCGAAATTCTTAGATTTTTCAAGGGTTTAGAAAAGAAAACCAAAGAGCAAAAGCTTTTGATTTTGGAGACAGAACATGATAAAGTGAGGGCAGATATACAGCTTTTAAAGAAGATTAAAAAGGGATTGTAATTTAGAGATGTTTAACAGAGAAACAGATATTAGCGTAGCTACATCAACACTTGTTAAGATCACGATTCTTGGTCTGATCTTGTTTTTTGCATGGACCATAAAAGATATACTGATCTTGCTTTTAATTTCCATAACTCTTGCATCTGCTCTTGAGCCTTTGGTTGAAATGCTTTTGCAATGGCGAATTCCTAGAAGCGTAAGCGTTGTAGCTGTATATATTGTAGCTCTTGCTTTTGTAGTCCTCATTGGTTTTTTGGTAACCCCTCCTGTCATACAACAATTCCAGCAGGTTACTAACAATGATTTTCTTGCAAGTGAAATTTCAAGCAAGATAGGGCCAGGAAGTTTCTTGAGCGAATTTAATTTAACAGAAATTGTCAGTAAGAATGTTCAGTCTCTTGCAAACCAGTTTAATGATCTTTCAGAAAACTTTTTCAGCAGAACGCTTGGAGTGTTTAATGGTTTCATTGAAATTGTCACAGTCTTGGTTGTTTCTTTCTATTTGCTTGCAGAAAAGAACGGAATGAAGAATTTTGTGTACACACTAGTGCCAAAAGAAAGCCAGCCAAAAATTTTACACATAGTTACAAGAATTCAAAAGAAAATTGGTCTTTGGATGATTGGTCAGATCATAGTTTCTGCAATCATATTTGCAATTACTTTCATTGCATTAACAGTTTTAGGTATTAAGTATGCTTTAGTGCTTGCAATTTTAAGCGGTTTCTTTGAATTGATCCCATACATTGGTCCTTTCGTAGCAGCTATTCCTGCAATCTTCTTTGCTTTCTTGCAAAGCCCAACCTTGGCAGTTGTAGTTATGATCATGTACATTGTTCTTTCAAAGATAGAAGGGTATGTCTTGGTTCCAAAGATTATGCAGAAAACAGTTGGTGTTTCTCCACTAGTTATTTTAGTTGCAATATTAATAGGGTTTAAGCTTGCTGGGATATTTGGTATTTTACTCGCAGTTCCAGTAGTTGCAGTAATACAAGTAATAATCGAGGAGTGGGATACCCTAAGGGATAGATCATAGAATGAAGTACTACATTACTACTGCCATAGACTATATAAACGGGAAACCACATATTGGCCACTCTTACGAAAAGGTGGCTTCAGATGTTTTAGCGCGTCTTGCTAGACTAGCAGGAAAACAAACTTTTTTCTTAACAGGAACAGATGAACATGGGGCTAAAATAGCGGACTATGCTAATGCGCAGGGTTTAGAGCCACAAGCTTTTGCAGATCAAACTTACAAATATTTTGAAGAGGCTTGGAAAAATCTTGATCTGTCTTTTGACCGATTTGTTAGAACAACAGATCCAGATCACATAGCGTCTGTTTCTGAAATACTAAAAAAGATAAAAGAAAATGGATTCCTTTATGAGGGTGAGTATTCAGGTTTGTATTGCACAGGCCATGAAGCTTTTTTAACAGAAAAAGAATTGGTAGACGGAGTTTGTCCTGAACACCAAACAAAGCCAGAGCTGATTACAGAAAAAAACTGGTTCTTTAAAGTATCTGCTTTTACAGACAAAATTAAAGAAAAAATTGAGAAAGATGAATTCAAGATTTGGCCAGAAGCACACAGAAAAGAAATTTTGAGTTTGTTAGAACAAGGTTTTAATGACATTGCAATAAGCAGGCCAAACGTTAAGTGGGGAATCCCTCTTCCTTGGGATGAAAATCAGACTGTATATGTTTGGGTAGATGCTTTAATCAACTATGTTTCAGGGATAGGATTTCACGGAGACAAAGAACTTTTCAAAAAACACTGGCCAGCAACCTGGCATGTTGTCGGTAAAGACATTATAAAATTCCATTGCATAATTTGGCCAGCAATTTTGTTAGCAGCTGATATTGAAATGCCAAAAGGAGTTGTTGCTCATGGATATTTAACAGCTAATAACCAGAAGATAAGTAAGAGCCTAGGGAATGTCATTGATCCTAATGACTGGGTAAACAAATATGGAAGCGATGCTGTTAGATATTTCTTGATGAGAGAAATTGCTTTTGGACAAGATGGTGATGTTTCAGAGGAAAAGATAAAAGCAAGATACGATGGTGATCTAGCTAATGGTTTAGGAAACCTTGTTTCAAGACTTACTAACATGATTGAAAAATATTCCCATGGAGAAATACCGGAAATAGTTGAACCACACGACAAATTAGAAGGAGTCTTAGAAATGATCGAAGGTTTTCGTTTTCACGAAGCCCTAGCAAGAATCTGGGAAGCAATTGCTTGGGCTAATCAATACATTGATGAAACAAAACCTTGGGATTTAGCAAAGGATAGTGCTAATCAAGAAAAACTTAATGCAGTGTTGTCAGTGTTAGGAGCAGAGGTAAAGTTAATCGGTCTATCACTAGCACCATTCATTCCTAAAACCGCTGACAAAATACGCAAAGCTTTTGAAAGCGATGCAATAACAAAAATTGAACCGCTTTTTCCGAGGATTGAATAGAATAAGGGAAACAAATGAAGCTGTATGATACACACGCACATGTAAACCTTGCTGCGTTTAAAGAAGACAGAGAAGAGATAATCACACAAGCTTTACAGGCCGGTGTGATTATTAATAACGTGGGAACACAAAAAGACACTTCTAAAAAAGCAGTAGATCTAACAAAAGGACGTGAAAATGTTTATGCAGTTATTGGTTTACACCCAGTGCACACCATTTCTCAGGAAATAGACGAGGAAGAATCACATTTCATAAGCAGAGAAGAACATTTTGATTATGAGTACTACAAAGCTTTAGCAGGAGATCCAAAAGTGGTTGGTATAGGGGAATGTGGTCTTGATTACTACCGTCTCCCAGAAGATAAAACTTTAGAAGAAGTTAAAACAACTCAAAAGCAAGCGTTCCTAGAACAAATACGATTAGCAAAAGAATTAGATAAAGCTCTAGTCATACATTGTAGAACACAGAACGGTTCAGTCGATGCTTATGAAGATATATTAGAATTACTAAAAACAGAAAAGCCTCCTAGGTTTGAAATCCATAGCTTTACAAGCAATTGGGACATGGCGCAGAGGTTTTTAGAGCTTGGCGGTTACATTGGCTTAAATGGTATAATAACTTTTGATAAAAGCGGGGTTTTAAAGGAGGTAATTAAGAATTGTCCTTTAGAACGAATTGTCTTAGAAACAGATGCTCCATACCTTGCTCCACCTCCATATCGCGGTAAGAGAAACCAGCCAGAGTACGTCCAATACGTAGCTCAGTATATAGCAGAGGTTAAAGGGTTAAGCTTTGAAGAGGTTTGTGAAAAAACAACTTTAAACGCAAAAACGTTGTTTAAAATTTAAACTTATGAAAAAACTCACTCCAATCTTCTATCTTTTCTTTGTATTTCCAATTGCAATTGTAGATACGTTTTTAATTGCGTATGGAACTGAGCTAGGAACGCTTTGGCGTCCTAATGCTATGTATTTACTCCTCCTAGTTATCTTCGGCGGGATTTTTCTTTTAATCGGTAATTTTGCAGTCATAACATTAGAAGACCATAGAGACTTTAAATGGAAGTATCATTTCAGACAAAGTAGCTATGTTTACACACTTCTCGCCGCTTTAATTGTCATATACTCTAATCTCGATGTTTTAGAAACCTCTACACAATACATTTATGTTGTTGGTTTAATGCACATGTCTGTTTTAGCAATCCTTGTGAATGCTTTTGCAGGGATGATTATACGTCCGAAAAGAAACATTTAAACTATGAAATATAGTCCTGGGAAAATAGAGAAAAAGTGGCAGAAATTTTGGTCTTTGAAAAAAGTATATTTTTCAAAGAATTTTTCAAAGAAACCAAAAAAATACATCCTTGTGGAATTCCCATATCCTTCAGGAGCAGGTTTACATACTGGACATTTAAGATCATATGTTGCTGCTGATGTAACATCAAGATTTTTAAGATCCAAGGGAAATGAAGTAATGTTTCCACTAGGTTGGGATGCTTTTGGTTTACCAGCTGAAAACTATGCCATAAAAATGGGGATACAACCACAGATTTCAACAGCACAGAATATTAAGAACTTTAAAAAACAAATTAATTCCTTGGGTTTAAGCTTTGATTGGTCTAGAGAAGTAAATACAACAGACCCAGAATACTACAAATGGACACAGTGGCTTTTCCTGCAGTTCTTTAAACAAGACTTAGCATACGAAGCAACCTCATTAATTAACTGGTGCCCTAAAGACAAAACAGGACTTGCAAATGAAGAGGTAGTGGATGGAAAATGTGAGCGCTGCGGGACTCTTGTTGAAAAGAAAGAAATGCGCCAGTGGTACTTAAGAATTACAAAATATGCTCAGAAGCTGATAGATGGGCTTGAGTCTTTAGATTGGCCAGAACCAGTCAAGCTACAACAAGAGAACTGGATTGGAAGAAGCGAGGGTGCTGATATTGAGTTTGAAATTGCCGGTGAGAATAAAAGAGTTAAAGTATTTACTACTCGTCCAGATACAATATTTGGTGCAACATATTTAGTTTTAGCTCCTGAACATCCATTGCTTTCTCAATTGAAGAGCAATATTAGAAACTGGGATCAGGTTTCTGCATATATTCATGAAGCAAAAAACAAGACTGATCTACAACGCTCTGCTTTAGAAAAAGAAAAAACAGGAGTTGAATTAAAAGGAGTGTCTGCAATAAACCCGGCAACCAAAGAATTAATTCCTGTTTGGATTGCTGATTACGTTATGATTTCATATGGGACCGGAGCAATTATGGCTGTTCCAAGTCATGATGTTAGAGATGAGCAGTTTGCAAAAAGATACAAACTTCCAATGCGTATTGTTGTTAATGAAAAAGGGAAATTGATTAGTTCTGGTGAGTTTGACAATCTTGATTGGCAAGAAGCAAAAAAAAGAATTACTCAAAAATTTGGAACAAGCAAAATTCAGTACAAGTTAAGAGATTGGGTTTTTTCAAGACAAAGATACTGGGGAGAGCCAATTCCTTTGATTCATTGTCCAGATTGTGGAATTGTTCCTGTTCCTGAAAAAGATCTTCCAGTTAAACTTCCAAAAGTTAAGAAATATGAACCAACAGGCACCGGAGAATCACCGCTTGCTGCAATTGAATCATGGGTTAATGTAAAATGTCCAAAATGTGGAGGAAAAGCAAAACGAGAAACAAACACCATGCCTCAGTGGGCTGGAAGTTCTTGGTACTATTTACGTTATGCAGATCCAAAGAACAAAAAACGTTTTGCAGATTTAAAGAGCTTGAAATATTGGTTGCCAATAGATATATATTTTGGGGGGATGGAGCATACAACCCTTCATCTTTTGTATTCCCGTTTCTGGAATCAATTCTTGTTTGATCAGGGATTAGTTCCTGTTAGTGAACCATACAAACGTAGACAACCGCATGGAATAATTTTGGGAGAAGACGGGGAGAAAATGTCTAAATCTAGAGGAAACGTTGCTAACCCAGATGCAATAATAAAACAATACGGAGCAGACACACTCCGCATGTTTGAGCTCTTCCTTGGTCCTCATGAACAAACAATCTCTTGGAATGAAAAAGGGGTCGTTGGAGTATATCGTTTCTTGCAGCGTTCCTGGAGTCTGGTTGAAGAAAATGCATCTAGCAAAAATAAGGATTCAGAAAAAGCAGAGTTTGAAATCCATAAGCTTATAAAGAGAGTTGAAGATGCAATCAATGACATGAAGTTTAACACTGCGGTTTCTTCATTTATGGAGTTTATCAACGCAGTTTCTGAAGAAAGCATTTCTAAAGAAACATTAAAGAAATTCGTAGTTTGTCTTGCTCCTTTTGCACCTCATGTTTCAGAAGAATTTTGGAAGATGCTTGGAGGAAAAGGAAGTGTTACCATTCAAAAATGGCCAGTGTATGATAAAGTTAAGCTCGTAAGTCAGACAACTGAATACGTAATACAAGTGAACGGAAAGTTTAGAGGAAACTTAACAATAGCAAGAGGGTCAGCAGAAGAAAAAGTAAAAGAAGAAGCTTTAAAGATTGATACAGTAACAAACGCAATTGCAAATGCTAAGATCAGGAAAATAGTGTTTGTTCCTGACAGGTTAATTAACTTTGTTGTTTAAAAGGGTAACGGGTTGCCAGGTGTGGCAGCCCGTTATTTTTGATATACTTGGAATATGATAATCCTTAAACTAAGCAAAACAAATTACAGCAAGGTTTTAAGGTTTGCTGTTAACTCCCTAAAAAAAGGGAAAACCGTTGTTTACCCAACAGACACGTCATACGGTTTGGCTGCTTTAGTTTCTAACAAAAAAGCAATTGATAGAATGTACAAGATAAAAGAGAGAGGGTTTAACAAACCAGTCCATATATTTGTTTCATCTGTTGTTATTGCAAAAAAATACGTTCAATGGAATATTGTTGCTGAAAAACTTGCTAAAAAGTTTCTTCCAGGACCTCTTTCAATAGCCTTGCCTTTAAAATCAAAGAATAAAACGCTTAAGAAGTTAACAGGTTCAACTGGTTACTTGGGTATTAGAATTGCAAAGAATAACTTTGCTCTAGATCTTGCAAAACAGGCTGGTCCAATAACAGCAACCAGTGCAAATTTTGCTTCAGAAAAAGGCGGTTTTGACCCATACTCTTCAAAAGACGTACTCTTGCAATTTAAAGACAGAAAGCTTAAACCTGATATAATTATAGATGCAGGGAAACTTAAGAAGATTAAACCCTCAACCTTTATAAAGGTTTCTAAAAAAGGCGCTGGAAAACAAGAAGAAATTGACATAGAAATACTGCGCCAAGGTCCAATCTCAGAGAAACAAATCTTTAGTGCGTTAAAATAACGGAGATTTTTAAAATGAGCTAATTCTCAAAAAACTGAAAAGAAAGAAACACAAAGAACCACAAGATTCTTAATTTTAAAATCCAATGAACTATTCAAACATACAAAAACAAGACCCAGTACTATACGGAATAATAAAAGAAGAAGAAAAAAGACAAAAACAAGGACTAGAACTAATTGCTTCTGAGAACTATGTTTCTGAAGCAGTCCTTGAAGCAATGGGAAGTATTCTAACAAACAAATATTCTGAAGGATACCCAGGAAAAAGATACTACGGTGGAAATGAAGTCATAGACAAAGCAGAAACTTTAGCAATAGAACGCGCTAAAGAACTTTTTGGTGCAGAGCATGTTAATGTCCAACCTCTTTCAGGAGGTCCAGCAAACATCGCAGTATATTTCGCGCTATTACAACCAGGAGATAAAGTATTAGGACTTTCCCTAGATCAGGGTGGACACTTAACACACGGTCACCCAATGAACTTTTCAGGAAAGCTTTTTAATATAATCCCATACACAGTTAACAAAGAAACAGAGCAGATTGATATGGATGAGGTTGAAAGAATAGCTTTAGCAGAGAAACCAAAAATGATCATCGCAGGATTTTCTGCATATTCAAGAACATTAGACTGGAAACGTTTCAAAGAAATAGCAGATAAAATTGGAGCATATACATTTGCAGACATTGCACATATTTCTGGCTTAATTGCTGGAAAACAACTAGACAGCCCAGTACCATATTTTGACGTAGTAGCAACAACAACACACAAAACCCTACGTGGACCTAGAGGTGCAATAATCATGTGTAAAGAACAGTTTGCTAGCGCAATAGACAAAGCGGTTTTCCCTGGAGTTCAAGGTGGTCCGCATGATCATATCAATGCTGCAAAAGCAATCGCATTCGCTGAAGCCTTAAAACCAGAATACCAAACATATACTCATCAAATCATTTTAAATGCAAAAAGATTAGCATCTAAACTTGCTGAAAAAGGATACAAGATTGTTTCAGGAGGCACTGACAACCATCTGATGTTAGTGGATGTTTTTGGAAGCAAAGGAGTAACAGGAAAAGAAGCAGAAAAGGTTTTAGAGCACGTTGGTATTTCTGTTAACAAAAATATGGTTCCGTATGATCAGAGAAAACCAATGGATCCATCAGGAATACGTTTAGGAACTCCTGCTTTAACAACAAGAGGAATGAAAGAAGATGAGATGGATACTGTGGCAGATTTAATTGATAGTGCAATAATTAACAGGAACGATGAAGCAAAGCTTGAAGAAGTCAAACAAGCAGTTATTGATTTCAGCTTAAAGTTTCCTGTTCCTGGAATAGCTTAAAGTTTAAAAAAACGCTGCTATCTTAAGCAGCGTTTTTCTTTATCCAAAAAATATTGTCGCAAAGACAATTACCAGAAGTATTCGATACCAGCCAAAAGCACTGAACGTGTTCTTCTGGATATATGCAATAAAGAATTTAATAGCTAAAATAGCAGTTACAAAAGAAACAACAAGACCAACAGATAATACTTTCCAGTCGCTGTTTGTAAAAGCACCAATATTTTTGTAAATATCTAGAGCAGTTGCTGCAACCATTGTTGGAACTGCAAGTAAAAAAGAAAACTCAACAATTGCTTTTCTCTTAACCCCCCAAAGCATTCCGCCGATTATTGTCGCAGCAGAACGAGAAACACCGGGTATCACTGCTAAAGACTGAAACAAGCCAACAACAAAAGATTGTTTGTAAGTAATCTCGCTTAATCCCATACTTTCTGATTCATTAGCAGTTATTTTCTTTGCAAAAACCCTTTCAAATACAATCAACAATAAACCGCCAATAGCTAGAGCCCATAAAACAACAACAGTGTTTCCTATTAAAGACTCTTTTATAAACTTGTAGAGTAATAGCCCTATAATTGCGGTTGGAATAAAAGCTACAAAAAGCTTTTTAATCATTGCCCATTTAAAAATATCCTTGTAATACAAAAAAACAACCGAGAAGATTGCACCCATCTGGATGATTATCTCAAAGCTTTTGTTAAATTCGCTTTGAACCAAATTCATTAAATCAGAAGCAAGGATTAAATGTGCTGTGGAGGAGATTGGAAGGAACTCTGTAAGCCCTTCAACAATTCCTAAAATAGTTGCATGAATATATGACATGCTTGAATTATATATGTTTTACAAACACAGGACAATGTGATAAAATCATGGAGTAATTTTCGAGCCGGTGTGGCGGAACTGGCATACGCGCACGACTCAAAATCGTGTGAGGTTACCCTCATGTGGGTTCAACTCCCACCACCGGCACCAGAGAATATAAATACAAAAAATGTT
>VMFF01000050.1 GCA_007375915.1 Candidatus Doudnabacteria bacterium Gr01-1014_77 | reverse complement strand
TTGTAATATGTGTCAGCTTTAATGCTTGGTTTACCATCTTTGGGTTCACCTAATGCAGAAACAACACGTCCTATTAAATCAGCGCTTACAGGAACAGAAAGAATTTTTCCTGTTGCTCTAACAGTTTGCCCTTGTTTAACTTTAGTTGCATCACCGAAAATAATGGCGCCAACTGAATTATTTTCTAAGTTTAAAACAACGCCTGATATTCCACCTTCAAACTCAAGCATTTCAGATGCAGCGACTTGTGAAAGTCCTGAAACTCTTGCAATACCATCGGCAATTTCTAAAACAATGCCAACTTTTTCAACCTTGACCTCTGGGCCAAAGCTTGAAATCTTTTCTTTAAGTTGTTGTATTACTTTGTCGTTCATATTGTTATTTGCTAATTGCCTTTCTCAATTGTTTTAAGCTGTTCTTTATGGATCCGTCTATTAAAGTGTCATCTACTCTTACTACCACTCCACCGATTATATCTTCGTCAATCTTTTCTTTAACATCAACCTTGTCTCCTACTATCTTGTTTAGATGCTCTAGAATCTCTTTTGATCTGTGTGGCTGTGCTGTAGTTATCTCCACCTGCTTTATACCTTTTCCTTCTGCTTCAATCCTTTTGTAGTGTTCCTCAATCTGATCATAGAGCTTTAAATCACCGTTTTGAGAAAGCACCCTAACTAGGTTATCAAGTATCTTTTCATGATCTTCAGGCTTGCTTTCGTTCAACGCGTCATAGAGGGCCTGAGCGTATTGTTCTGCTTTCATACTATCTCAGTCCTTTCAGACTCTCCTTTATTAATTCAACATCTCTTTTAGAATCAAGCTTTTCTCTTAAAATCTTTTCAGTTGCTGCAACAACTAAAGTTGCTGCTTCTTCTCTTACTTCTATTAAAAGCTTTTCTTTTTCACTTGCAAGTTCTTTTTTAGACTGTTCTAAAACTTTTTCAGCGCTTTTCTTTGCTTCTGCAATGATCTGATCCTTGTTCATTTCTGCTGTTTTCTGAGCTTTCGCAACAATCTCAGTTGCTTCTCCTCTTATCTTTTCCATTTCTGCTTTTCTGTATTGCTCAACCTGCTTTAACTGATCCTGTATTTCTTGTGCTTCTTTAATGCTCTTTTCAATCTTTGCAGTTCTTTGTTCTAACTTTGCTCCTAATGGTTTAAAAACCCATCTCCACAAAACAATTAAAACTATTGCAAAGTTAAATAACTGGGCAATGAAAAGTTTCCAATCAAGACCAAACAAAGCAGTAACACTGCTGTTTGCTGCTTCTGCAGCTTGTGCTTCTGCAGCATGGGCTACAGGAATTAAAATTTGTAATATTTCGTTCATCATATTGTTATTAATGTATCCAAACCCCGGGCAACAATAATGCGCCCAGAGTCTGTTTGCATTACAAAATGAATGTAATGACCAAAGCGTAAATTGCGATAGCTTCTGCGAATGCCATGCCTAGCAACATAGGAACAAACAAAGTGCTTGCTGATTCCGGGTTGCGGCCAATGGATTCCATTGCATGAGCACCGATGTTTCCTACAGCTAAAGCTGGAGCAAAACCACCAACTGCTATTGCAAAAGCCTTTGCAAATATCTTTGCGACTTCTGGATCTAATGCCATTTGGTTTACCTTTCCTCTACTCAACGTGTATATTTGGTTTTAATCGTTGGTGAGTATTTAGTTAACTAATTCATTTTCTCTTTGCGACTTCAAAAAGAAAATGATCTAACTAACTAATGAGCAGCTTTTGCTTTGCCATGGCTATCTCCATGACCATGTACTGGTAATGTAGCAACTGTAATGTAGGTTAAAACAAGCAATGAGAAAACTGTTGCCTGAATCAAACCAACTAAAAGCTCTAAAGCCAAGAATGGCAATGGAATTACATATGCAACAATGCTTGCTAAAACAGTTAACAAGACTTCACCAGCAAAAATGTTTCCAAAAAGTCTTAAAGACAAAGAAACCATTTTTGCTGCCTCAGAGATTATTTCCAAGAAACCAACCATAAATTCGATAAAGGCTGTAAATATAACCATTACCTTCTTACTTTTAAAAGCATGCCAAACATCAGAAAGCTTAATGAACTTGTTAAAGTACTTAAAGAAACCAATTGTGAATACACCAATGATATGTGAAAGAACAACACCACTAATTGCCATAGCTAATGTTAAGTTCAAATCTGTATTTGCTGGTCTAAACAAAGGGATAAATTCTAATTCTCCATGAACAACTTTGTTAATACCAATTGAACCAATTCCTGGTAATATTCCAAGCCAGTTAGAAATTAAGATGAAAAGAAACAAAGAACCAACTAAAGGAAGAAACTTTAATGACTTCTTTCTATCACCAGTAACCTGATCAAAATATCCTAGCAATGTTTCAATAATGCTTTCAAAAAAGTTCTGAATGCCTCTTGGAACATCTTTAACACTTCTCTGAATTAAAAAACCAACCACAATGAACAAAAAAACTGTCAAAGTTGAATTGATGTATGTGTTGGTAACAGTAAAACTACCGATATTAAATATTGGTTCTGCCGCAAGCGGCGGTAATGCTAGCATTATTTCTTTTCTGAGTCCTTTCCTACACCCTTGGCTGCTTCTTTAAGCTTGTCTATAAATGCCTTAAATCTGGAGTACATCCAAAAACTAGTTAATATGATTGCTAGGGCAATTCCGATGTATATATAGTAGCCTGTTCCATACTTTGTATCCAGCCATTTGCCACCTAATCCTAAAAGAACTATAGGTAGTGCAATGATGAAACCAAGCTCAAAAGCAACGCTCATAACTCTTGCGCTTTCGTAGCTATAATTCCTATTTGGTTTTTTATCGGTTTCAATCATATTGTCTAAAATTGACGAAAATAGTTTAACAGAAAAATGAGGTTTACGCAAGACTGCCATTTTTCAGAACAGGTACATGCTCAAAAAGGCCATAAATCCCCGCTTATACAAAGCAAAAGGAGTCGGTGTGGACCGGCTCCTCTCTTTTGCTTGGCGCTTCGCGCTGGTAAATCCCTAGCACCGCTGCGGGTGCGTTATACCATCACGTGGGTGTCTAATCCACGCGAATGTGGACCGTCGGAACAATCCGGCGATCAGACGGGTAACCAACGCTGCAGGCGTAAGGTGGGCTGAAACGCGGATTTTCTCACCGACGCTTCGTTCCGCTCCCTTTCCTATTTCCCCTCCTTTTTTCTCAACGAGACGAAAACCACAAGGAAGTTCGCCTCTCCAGTCGAACATAACGAGCAACGATTTGAACTGCAGCTCCTACCGGTGACAACGCCGCCCAACAAAACTACTGGGACATAAGCGGCGCCAAGGTGACCAGGAGAGAATGCTCGTCTGCATTCAACTCCACCGGTGGGCCGTTGCCTGGAGGCCTTCCTACGAGGACTCCCAACCGCCTAAACGCATCGCGCATCTGGCGGTAAAAACATACTAGCACAAACGTAAAAAAAGCAAAAACCGCCTTTTGCGGTTTCTATTATTGGAGCCGGCTGTCGGACTTGAACCGACCACCTGCGGTTTACGATACCGCTGCTCTACCAGATGAGCTAAGCCGGCGTGTTGCTCGGGTCCGCGTTGCTTAAATAGCCAACGCGGACCCTTGCTGCTTGTTACCACTGAATGATGTAGCGCGTTCTCTGAGGCCGAGGATCAGCATCAAGAGAGCGTTGCCGCGAACGAGGCTTCGGTGCCAAACACGACGCGAGACCCTTCGCTTCGCGCCCCGGCTTCGGCACGTTAGGTGCACCCTTCACTCGCCCCATGAAGTTCGTGAAGTAGAGCACGCCACCGACCCAAACCGTTGGCTCTCCGGAATTGTAGCGTCGCGCTGCCTTGCGGATCGCTTTTCGCCGCGTGATGTGCGTCTTATCGATGGCGCGCTCGGGCTTCTTCGATCCATACATGATGACAATCCTCCTGCGAGTGTGGTCAACCTGAATCCTGCGATTGATGATGATATGTTAAGGGGAAATGCAAAGGAAGTCAATAAAAAATCTTCTTATTTTATTTGTAAAAAAGTAAGGATACTGAATAACGTGATCAAAGAAGAGAAAATATGCCAAAAGCTGTGTCCTAAAATACGATTTCTTTTTTGCTCATAAAAATAGAAGTACAAAGCGATTATTACTAGCACAACGACAATTGTGAAATATGGCGCGGCAAATTTTCCTAAATAACAAATCCAAACGTTTGAAAGAATGAGCAACCACGCAAGCAATGCATCTAGATGCTTAAATCTTTTTTCCTCAGACCTATGATACAAAAATGAGATACTAAAAACACCTATTAATACAAAAGTACTTAGCCATACGTGAAAATAAATTGCTAATACCAGAGGTATCAAAAAAGCAAAGTTGCTCCAAGTAAGAAATTTTGCAGAATATCTATCCATACTATATATCTTTTTGATTTAGAAACCTTTCATTTATTTCTTTTGGAGCGGGTAACGGGAATCGAACCCGTATCTCAGCCTTGGGAAGGCCGCATTCTACCACTGAACCATACCCGCAAGTTCCTGCGGGTATTTTACCTTACAAGACGTAATATCGTATAGCTTTGTTTTTGAGCAACAAGCCACTGATCAAAATCCCCTGTTTTTACAAATATCTGCTGAACTTTGTAACGCTTAGAATCTTTTGGTCCTTTTGAATCACTAGCTAAAACCTTAAATATATGGATACCGTATCTGGAATACGCTGTATGTACTTTTGTATCTTTAACTCCCTCTATCTCTCTAAAATATTCCGGGATTATGTCCCTGTAACTTACATACCCTAAATCCCCACCTACCTG
>VMFF01000049.1 GCA_007375915.1 Candidatus Doudnabacteria bacterium Gr01-1014_77 | reverse complement strand
GTTGTTTTTTCATTATGGGGTTACGTTTGCTTTAATATTCAAAGTTAATTTAGATCCATCAGCTTGTTCTACTGAAACAACTCTTTCTATAACCCCGATACCTGCTGGACCGTGTGCATTAGGGTCAAAAGTTACATCAATTGTTGCATCCTGTTTTGGTTGTATTGCTTGATTAACCTCAGGGAAAAATCCGTGAGAAAGCATTCCATAAGGACCAAATGATTGACCCCCTATTCTCAACAAAGCATCAGTACACATACATGAAGTATACACTTTCTTAACCATGACAGAAGTATTTTCTGTGTTAGTAATCTTAAAACTCTTTGTTACTTTTCCATTTTTCATGGAAATAGTTCCAAAGTCATAATCTGAAATATCTGATTTTAACTGAGTAGTTTGTATATTAGAAGGATTTTCAGTTTTTATATTTTCTCCTTGTTTTGGTTCTGCGTATATGAGAAGAAGACCTAAACCGACAATCCCTAATGTAACCCCTATTATCAAAGTTAGCTTTTTAGACATAGTTTTTCCTTTGTATAATCACAGAAGAAGAATATACCCCCAGGGGGTATATGTCAAGAGAAGCTTTTCAGCTTAAATCGCAGGTTATATGTTTTTTTGTTATGCTATTGATATGCAGAGCAAAACATTCATCCTTTTTGTTAGAAACTTCATTTTTGGTGCAGAAGACAGTCTTGTTTCAACAGTTGGCTTGCTTGCTGGTGTTGCATCAGCAGGAATACTAAGAAAAGACATAATTATTTCTGGCGTTGTCTTAATCTTTGTTGAAGCTTTTTCTATGTCTGTTGGGAGCTTCCTTTCTGAGAGAACAACTGAAGAGTCATTAATAGACAGTCAAGAAAAACTAGGCGATTCTTTAATGGCTTCTGTAATAATGTTCTTTTCGTATTTTATTTCTGGTTTAATTCCCTTGTTTCCATATTTAATTCAAAGCAACGATAATGCTTTCTGGCAATCAATAATTGCAAGTTTGATTGCTTTGTTTATTCTTGGTTTCTTAAGCGCTAAAATTCTTAAAACCAAAATACTTAAAAATGCTCTTAGAATGCTGCTGATCGGTGGATCAGCAATTGCTCTCGGAGTTATTGTTGGTATTATTATTAAATAGCAAAAATATGCAAAGAAAATATATTAGTCCAATATTGGTACTTACCTTTCTTGGACTATGTTTTGCGGGGTATTTAAGCTTAACAAAGCTTATTACAAACACTTGCGCACTAAATGAAACTTGTCCTTATTTCATAGGTTACCCTGCTTGTTGGTATGGTTTTGTCCTGTTTGCGATTATGTTTGTGACAGCCCTGCTTGTGTACTTAAACAAAGTTCAACTATCAAAAGCAAGATACATAATCGGAATTGTTTCTTTGATTGGTATAATTTTTGCGGGAAGCTTCATTGTTCCTGAAATGAAGCCATTACTTGCAGGCGAGGCAAGATACAGCTTAGGCTTGCCAAGCTGTGCATATGGATTTATCTTCTACGTAATAATCTTTGGATTGACTCTAAGACGTCCTAAAGAAAATAATTAGCCTCGTTTTCTTCCGTTATCAAAAAATTCGTAAAAAGCCACAGCCGCAATTGGACCAACAACTCCAACAAATATTAACTCCTCTAAAGCAATCGGAGCACGATGGAAAATGTCTATTGCTGGCAAGATATATTCCCCGTTGAAAATCCACTGATTTAGATATGTCGCTGTAATTTCAAAAATAGTTGTTAAATACAAAAAATACAAGGAAAGTGGCCAAAGTTTTTTGAGAAATTTTGGAAATTTCATAAGGAATAGCACTGAGGGAAGTAGAAAAAATGCGCTTCCCAAAAACAAATACGTGTATTTGCTATCAAAAGCAAAGATTTTTTCTTGTCCTAGGATCAAAAAACTAAAGAAACAGCCCAAAACAAAAAGCGCTGATAGCAAAAAATGCAACATCCTGTTATCCACGATTTCTTTTTTATCATGCGGTTCTAAAAGAGTCTGGTATATCACAATCATTGTATAGGTTGCTACAGCCATCCAAAAAAAATCTTCATACGGAATTGTGTTTAAAAACCTATGGTCAAAAAGAGAATATGTTGTGTACCATATTTCACTTTTTATACCTATATAATCAACAATAATGGCAAAAGGAGTTGAGACTAGAACAGCAAAGAGTACTGCCTTTTCTTCTTGCCAAACATGCCCAAAACGAAAAGCCAAGTACAACCCTGGCAAACCGTAGAACAAAAGGGTTGAAATCAAATAAAGATTAACTAAATAAACAGATATGAATATTGCTAATACTGGCAATATTAACAATATTATCGCGTCAAACCATTTTAATTTCTTTTTCATATTTATATTATACAGGTTTTTTCTGTTCTACTAACTTCCCTGCCAGTATCTCTATTTGATCAGCTTTTCTTAAGCCTCTGATCTGTTTTTTGTTTAATATCTGATGGTGTTTGCTGCTATCTAAACTATCGATTATATCCCAAAGATTTTCTTTAGTTGTTAACCAATCTTTTTTTCTCATCTTAGACAGATCAAATGGATCAGAATAGCTACGAAGCGTTTTCTGTCCACTGTCTTTGAAATACTCATGAAAATATGAAAGGGCTAGTTCTCTTACTGTTTTGTATATGGGCTCTCTGTATCTTAATACCGCATGATTAGTCTTAGAAATAGCGCCCCAAAACCCATTTTGATTAAACAAAGCAACAACGTGTTCATCATCATTCGGTGTTGTTTTCATATCCATTAACAAAGGTTTTCCGCCGTTGTACCAAAAGATTGTTGCTGCCAAAACCGCACCTTCTGCACAATGTGCTCTGTTTTGCTTCAAAACCTCTCTAGGAGAAAGGTATGTCTCACCTTTCATCTCAAAGTTTATCGGTATTTTGTTTATGAAGTCCTGGACCTTTTTTGGGGTGTTTAATTTCTCAAAGACTTTAAGTTCTTTTGAAGTAAAAACTTTAAATACTTTGTTTACTTTCATTGTTTTCATATTTTAATTATGAGGCTATTCCTTCACTTAGGCAAATACAACATGTTACAAACCGGAATAAGACATTACACGGCTTTTTTGCTATTATACAGTCAAGATGAAACAAATACTTTTTAAAATATCTTCAGTAATCTTCATTGTTACACTCACATTCTTACCAGCAAGTCTTGTAAGTGCTGCAAACATTGGTGGTAGAACCTTGTTTAAAATGTACTGCCCATGCTCTGCATCTCAACTAATCGTTGTTGGTCCTCCTGTTGGCGGGTTGTTTATGATAACCCCGGTGACTAAGCTATTTGATTACAAAAGAGTTGCAATACCAAACTGGAATCTAGGATCTGCTCTTTCTTTCTATGTGCCTTGCTTAATTCCAGTATTAGTCGGTTGCGCACCTATTGGCTTTGGGAAACCCGTTATTTACGAAGGGACTAGTTCTGATAATCCACTAGGGTTTTAACAATGTCTGAATATACTAAATTAGTAAAAGAACTTAGAAAAAAAGCTGACCCTGTTAGAGCGAAAAACTTGCAGGGTTTTTTTAAGACAAAACCAGGAGAATATGGTGCTGGTGATGTTTTCTTAGGAATTACTGTTCCAGAAATACGAAAAACAGCACACAATTTCTCAAAACTATCTTTTATTAGTATTAAAAAACTACTCTCTAGCAAAATTCACGAGCATAGATTAACAGCTTTAGAAATCTTAGTAATACAGTATGAGGGAACAAGCAACCAACAGACAAAGAAAAAAATAGTTCAAGCATATATTAAAAACAGAAAAGGAATAAATAACTGGGACTTGGTTGATCTTTCAACACCATACATCTTGGGCGATTGGTTTAAGGAAAGAGACAAGTCTTTGTTGTACCGCTGGGCTAATTCAAAAAACGTTTGGGAAAGAAGAATGGCAATCATTGCAACAGCAAACTTTATCCGATTTAATCAATTCACAGACACACTTAAGATTTCAAAACTCTTGTTAAATGACAAGCATGATTTAATCCAGAAAGCAGTTGGTTGGATGTTAAGAGAGGTTGGAAAAAAATCTTTAAAAACAGAAAAAGAATTTTTAGATATCCATTACAAGAAGATGCCAAGAACAATGCTTAGGTATGCGATTGAACGGCTATCTAAAAAAGACAAGACATATTACATGAAAAAGATATAGAGCAAAGACCCCCAGTTTGGTTCCCGTAGTATACGGGTTCCAAAAATGCATCTAGCTCAGAAAGTCCATCAGACTCTCGGATATCAAACGAGCGCTGGCATCGGCGCGCAAGAGCCCCTCGATATGGCCCTTGTTTGCCAAAACCAGTCTCCGGACGTATCCCTCGCTGTAGAACGGAGGGAATGCTTCCAGAATCTCCCGGAAAAGATCCGGGTCAATACCACAATCTGATGCGGGCTCGTCCTGTTGCTGCATCATTCCTCCTGCAGGTGGTGGGGGCAATTAACCGGGGTGGTCCGGTTAAAACAAAAATCCCAGCGGCGTTAGCGCGCTGGGATAATTCTTGTTTGATATATTACATAAACAAAAATTGTCTCAACGGACTAGCGCCGCTGCGATTAATAGTTCTGACCAACAACAAGTTTTGAGACAATTTAAACATAGGAGAATATTAACAAATTAAATAAATCGTGTAAAGAGGTACTAGACTTGTTGTTCTAATTCAATGTTTTGCCTTCCCAAATGCCATAATCCATAAAGTAATATTGCCATTCCAAGAAATTGCATTGGAACTAATGTTTCTTTAAGGAAGAAAAAGTTAACCACAACTGCTGCTAGTGGAAAACCAAGCTCTGCTAAG
>VMFF01000048.1 GCA_007375915.1 Candidatus Doudnabacteria bacterium Gr01-1014_77 | reverse complement strand
GGTAGACGTGACACAGGGGCAATCTCAGCAAAGAGATCGCCCCTGTTTTGTTGCCGAGGTTGACGCTAACCAACTAGCGCAACCTGTGGCTTCAACAGCTCGGGCTCGAGTCTTCCGAACCCATGTTCAGTCGTGCCTGCCTGGCTGTGGCAGCACAACATGTAGAACACGAGCTGGTCAGGGAGTTTCTGTGGGCACAGACGCAGAACCTCGTCATAGAGGTCCAGCATGATGCACTGGATCCAGGCATCCATGCTGCTGATGGCCTTCGAGAACTCCTCTCGAAGATACTGCGCTTCACCGGGTTCGTCCGAAACAGACGCTGCCACAAGCAACTGCCTCAGTTCGCTTTGGTGCATAGCTCCTCGCTGTTGAAATGTCCTCCTACAAAACTAACTAACATAAAAAAATACCACGGCTAGTGGTATTTGTCAATCATCAATGCGTCTTTTGTTATACAATCACTCCCCCACCTAAGCATTCTTTTCCTTTGTACAAGACAAGGCTTTGTCCTGAAGCAATTGCAAATTGCGGTTTCTTAAACTTAACATTGTATCCTGTTTTAACTTTAGAAATCTTTAAGTCTTGAAGTGATTGCTGGTGTCTAAAACGTCCTTTGCAGATCACTGGATATTTCTTTGGTGCATTGATCCAATTAACTCCGGAAATATGGATCTCTTTAAACTCTAAAAGCTTGTCGTGCGGATCTTCAGTAACTATCAAAAGGTTCTTCTTAACGTCTTTTTTAGCGATATAGTAGGGACCTTTGTTTCCTCCAATACCTAAACCTTGTCTTTGTCCTAAGGTATAGAAAGAGGTGCCTTTGTGTGTTCCTAAAACATTTCCTTTTGTATCAACTATATTGCCTTGTTTTGGCTTTAATTTCTGTGAAAGGAATTGATCTAAACGAATCTTTCCAACAAAACAAAGACCCATGCTTTCTTTACGATTTGCGTTTGGTAGATGAAGTTTTTTTGCAAGCTGTCTAACCTTTGTTTTCTTTAAATGCCCGATTGGGAAAAGAATATGTTTTAACTGTTCTTTTTTTAGATTGTAAATGAAGTATGTTTGGTCTTTAAACTCATCTACTGATCTGATAAGTTTGTTGTTTTTAATCTGAGCATAGTGTCCTGTTGCTATATAATCAAAACCCATTTGTATTGCTTTGTCATACAACAGCCCAAACTTTATTTCTTTGTTACACATTACATCAGGGTTTGGCGTTCTGCCTGCTTTGTACTCTTTAAAGAAGTACTGCATTACTTTGTCTTGATATTGTTTTTCAAAATCAAAAGTATGTAATGGAATGTTTAAAAATGCCGCTACCTTTAAAGCTTCTCTTCTATCATCAAGCCAAGGGCATTCATTTCGAACCAGTCCTTCTGTTAAACTCCAGTTTTTCATAAAGCCAGCTTCAACTGCGTAACCTTGCTTCAACAACAAAGCAGCGCTTACTGCGGAATCTATTCCACCTGAAAGCGCCACTAATACTTTTTTCTTTGGTTTTAAAGTGTTCTTAGATTTCATCAAGCTTTACTGATTCCCCTGGTTTAAGAACTTTTTTTGGACTCTCAGATACTTTAACTGATTCCAAGGTCTTTAACAAGACATCAGGAGCTTCTGTATCTTTTATCTTTTTATCAGTCATCTTAGCAACTGTGTTCCAAATTGGATTCTCGTCTCTTTTGTTATTACTTTGTTTCTTCTTTTTCTTCTCATGAGTTGGCTGGTTTTCTTCTTTTACAACAGGTTTTGCTTGTTCAATGACCATGGCTTTAGGTGGTTCTTGTTTAACTTCTTGTGGAGCCTCAACTTCTTGTTGAACTGGTGCTTGAGGAGCTAACTGTTCTTCACCTTCAAGAACTTGATTTCCTGCAATTAATGCTGCTTGTTCATGGAACTCCTGTCCCATCCACTTAGTTATTTTGTCTTCTACGTCTGTTACAGGGTTTGCGTATCTTTCTCTTGAAACGCGGATTATCTTTTCTCCATTGTCTGTTTTTTCGTATGTTCCAGGAGGAAGTGTTTCTGCAGTGAAAGGGTCAGAAGCCACCCCGTTTATCATCAATTTTAATATGACTGTATGTTTTGGAATGTTTACAAGATCATTTTCCGTGAATATTGGCATGAATTCTTTTTCTAAGAACTCTGCATCTGCAGCACCAACTCTAAATGTTACGATTGTTCCAACGTTTCCAAATACAGCGTCTCTGACTTTTGTGTTGTTGTTTTCTTGTACTAACTGACCAATGTATTGGTGTCCAACAATTAAGTTAAGACGGTATTTTCTTGCTTCTGAAAGAATTGTTGCAAATGATTCAGTTGCAAAGTTTTGGAACTCGTCTACGTAAAGGTAGAAGTCGTTACGATCTTCTTCTGGAATATCAACACGAGAAAGAGCTGCTAGTTGAAGTTTGGTAATAATCATGGCTCCAAGAAGAGCTGAATTGTCTTCACCAACACGTCCCTTTGAAAGGTTCATTAACAAGATCTTTTTGTTGTCCATTAACTCTCTTAAATCAACGGTTGATTTTGGTTGACCAACAATGTTTCTAATGATACCGGATGAAAGGAATTGTCCGACTTTATTTTGAATTGGGGCAATTGCTTCCATTCTGTATTTTTCATTCCAATTAGCAAACTCATCTTGCCAAAAAGATCTAACGATCGGATCCTTTACGTTATCAACGATCCGTTTTCTGTATTTCTTGTCTATTAACATTCTTGAAATACCAAGGAGTGTGTTTCCTGGTGAATCAAGTAAAGCTAATATTGCGTTGTTTAAAATATATTCCATACGAGCAGACCAAAGGTTTGCCCAGATTTTAGTAAACACTCCCATTAACCCTGATGCAACTAAATGCTTGTATCTTGGATCAACTGATTCAAGAATGTTAAAAGCAATTGGAAATTCCATGTCAGATGGGTTGAAATATACCACGTCATTTATTCTTCTTGCTGGTATGTAATTTAAAATCTTTTCAACAGAATCTCCGTGTGGATCAACAAAAGCAAGACCATTGTCATTAACAATGTCTTGAATGATCATGTTTTCCATCATCGTTGTTTTGCCCATACCGGTCTTTCCGATGACATACATGTGCTTTCTACGATCTTCTCTCTTAATACCAAAGGGCACCTGCTTGTTGCGGAAATTGGTTTTGGCGAATAATGTGACTTCGTTTTCGTTTTGCATAGTTTAACCCATGACCGGAAGGTTAGCTGGTGGCTGACCTTTTTTAATATCGATTCTTTCAACAGGAGGAGTTGATGCTGTATTTAATGGGAAGTGATACAGTGTTGCAAGCTCTTCTATGTTCATAATCATAGGATCAATACCAATCCATCTACTTCTATTAACAAAACCTTTTAATAGCAGATGTTTTCTTTCCATGATCATAAACTTAACAAAAGGCTTTTCTAATGCTTCAAACATTGCATAGTTATAGTTTGTCCAAGTACCGTTAACATCTGGTTTTAAGTTGTTTGAATTAACAGCGCCAAATTGTCTGTACGCACCAACTAGCAAACTCTTCTTGTTCTTGTCGAATTTGTCCTTTGGTGCAATGTATAGATGACGGATTTTTGTTTGATATGCTGGTTTTGTGGCTTTAGTTTCAATTCCCTTTACAGTGTTTCTTTCACCCTCAGTCATACGCATGACTTTTGGTTGTTTTTGTTCTTCTCCATGCGCACCATGAGAACCACCCTCTTGCATTGCTTCAATAACTGTTTTTTTGCTACCCCAAGCCAAGAAAGGAAGGATTCTTTCCAAGAATGGAACATGGTGCTCGCCCTCTTCTTTTAAGGATTGAACTACTTCTTCTGAGTGAGGTGCCCATTCTTTATCAGCTACAGGACGCATGACAATTTGGATTGCAAGCATTTCGTGTGGTTCTGCTCTGCTTAATGCTTCTAATACTCCTGCCATCGGATCTATAACTGGTTCTTCTGCTGCTGGATGTTCAAATTCTCTCCATGTTCTAATTGGATATGCCCAGTCTCTAGTAAACTTATATTCAGTTCCCCACATATCCCAAGAAGAATTATCATCTAAATGGGTTAAGTTTTTCATGTAATCCTCAACCTCTGAAATTTCTGCGTTTGGGTAATATGCATAAAAAGAGCTTAAAGCAAGGCCTCTGCTTTTTTCTGGAACTGAGATTATGAAAGAAATCTTTCCCCCCAAACTTACCATTTCAGCTGTCCACCAAAGGTTCACTAAACCTTCTAACCAACGCTCTGCCCATGTGAAATTTTGGTGCATAGCATGCATGCTAGCAAAGATTTGTTCAACTGCAAGAGTGCTTTGTAAGTTCTCTTTCTCTATCTTGATATGTAAAAAAATTCTTTTGTTAGAAAAGACATAATCATCTATGATTTTATCCTGGTAAAGCTTTCTAACAATGTAAAAACCTGCAATTACGAACATGACCCAACCATACCAGTGTACAAACAAATACCACCCCGTTGAGATGGTTGAACCAAACCCTTCTGATATCGTTGAAAAAATTCCCATTTTTTGTTTCTTGGTTTAGAAAAGCAAACCCAGTTATTTTGCTCTAGCTACTAACTCGTACTTGTTTCTAGTCAAAGCGTAAATACCACGGCCAACTAAAACAAAACGTCCGTCTTTTATTAATTCATTGTGCACGCTCTCTTTGTTTGCTGTTCTCTTATCAAAACCATGTTTGTTTATCATGTCTGTAATTTCAGAATAGTGGGATGGTTTTGCATGATGTTTTAACACGATGTATGCTTTATCACCAACATCTTTTGGTTTAATCTCGCGCCATTCTTTCAAACCATATTCACCAAAGGGATTTTTTGCAATCTCTTTGCTAATTTCAATGTAGGTCTTTAGAACCTTTTCATTTAAGTCTTGCTGGTTGTTCTTGTAGAACTCGCTTTGCTGAAGTTTTTCAATGAGTGTTAACTCAGTGATTGGCTTACCTTCTGCTTTTAGTATTTCTCTTGCTGTCTTGATTATACTTTCAAAAAACTCATGATTGTATGTAACTGAAGCCCAGGCTGCATGATACAGCTCTGATTCTTTAACTTCTAACAATTCTTCTGCAATATGTAACAAAAACAGAACTGAACGCTTTTCTTCTTCAGTAGATTCAAAGCTTAAAAGCTTTATTAACTCAAGTTCTTTGATAATTCTTCCAGAATCGTGGATTATATGTGCTAAAACCTTAACAGACTCTGCGAGCTGTTCTTGATCTAGTTTAGAACGCAAAAACTTGATTGAGTCCTTTTCAATCTGTCTAACACGTTCTCTTGTTAAATTATGTTCCTTGCCTATTGCTTCTAATGTTCTTGCAGGAAACCCTAACAAGCCAAAACGCTTTGCAAGGATCTGGCGATCTCTTTCTTTGAGTAAACTTAGTATCTTTCCAGCAACTAAACCTGGTTCAAAATTCTGAAGAGAGACAGTTTGTTTGCTGTCTATGATTTTATCCAAAATCCCAGATATTGCTTTTTTCTCTTGTTCTATTGAATCTGTCATAAAAAGACGTATTTTTCTATACGCCTAGAATATATCATAAACTTTACATTGTGTCAAGAATACCGTATCACGCGGTAATTCCAAGGCCTTGGAGTATTAAAACCACCTTATCCTCAGGAATCTCCATATCCCCTATTTTATCAGGGTAATTAGGCGTTGTTTTAAGCAAAGAAGCGGAAAGCATAGAAGCAGGACCATGCCAATCACTACCAGCGCTAATCTTTAAATCGTATTTTAATGCCATGTTTAGCAAAAAATCTCTGTCTTCTTTTGAATGAGCTGCTTGGTATATCTCCAAACCATCTAAACCGTCTGCTTTAAACTCAGCAATTACAGATTCCCAATCTTCTGGTGTGTTAAGAAAGGTTTTCAAAGAAATTCCACCAACTGATAGTGGGTGCGAAAAGTACGCTAACCCCCCAGCATCGTGTATGAATTTAAAGGCTTGTTTCGGTTTTACAGAAGGAGCAACATGCTTAACTCCTTTCATGAACTGCTCAGTTCCGTTAATATCTGAAACTGCTTTTTGCTCAACTAAGAAAGCCATTAAACCTGGGTATGAGTATCTGTGTTTTCCATCAGAGTATATTTCTTTTGAAAGTTCTTGTTTTCCGTCTTGTCTTAAGTTTGAATTTACAACATCAAGCTCTTTGATGTAGTGTTCAACTTTTTCTTTTTTTGATCTATCAAAAAGCTCTTGTAATTCTTTATTTTGTGGATCTATGTTGTAGCCTAGGATATGGAGGGCTTTATCTGTGTACCCTGTTGCTACCTCGACTCCTGGTATGACTGTAATGTTGTTTGTTTTTCCTAAAGCTACTATTCCACTAACCCCTTTTATTGAATCATGGTCTGTAACTGAAATGACTTTGACGTTGTTTTCAACCGCCATTTTGATTATTTCCTCTGGAGTGTTTTTTCCATCAGAAAAAGTTGTATGTATTTGTAAATCTATTTTCATAAATTAAAAAAGCGCCCTCTTAGGACGCTCTTCTGTTTTGCCATTTCTCCCAAATGACTAGGATTGGGCTGGCAATGAATATTGAGGAATATGTTCCAGCAATGACTCCCACGAAAAGTGCTAACACAAAGTATTTGATTGTTGCACCACCGAATAACAAGAGGGAAAGCAAAACAAACAAAACTGTTAGAGAGGTGTTTAATGAACGAACAATTGTTTGGTTGATGCTGTGATTAACAATCTCTTCAATTGGTTTGCCTGCTTCAATTCTTAAGTTTTCTCTAATTCTGTCAAAAACAACAATAGTATCATGAACTGAAAAACCAAGGACTGTTAACAATGCTGTAACAAACATTGTGTCTACTTCTACGTGTGCAAAGTGACCGAGGATTGAAAACAATCCAAGAACTATTACAAGGTCGTGAAGTAATGCAATGATTGCTGCCCAACCGAATTTCCATGAAGTAATTGGTTTTGTAATTTTTCTGAATGCGTATGCAATGTAGAAAACAATACCAAGGGAAACCAAAACTAATTGCCAAATTGCTTTCCAAACTAATTCTTTACTAACAATTGGGCCAATTAAGTTGTATGATTTTTCAACAAACTCGCCCTGGGTTGCTCTTAATCCTGCGTATATTTTATCTAACTCCTCTTTTTCTAGAGCCTTTGTTTTGATGATTACATCAGTTTCGCCTGCTGTTTGTACAGCCGCATTTTCAACAACCTTAGAAACTTCATCTTTAATTGCTTGAATGTTTGGTTGTGTCTTAAAAGAGATTTGAGCTAATGAACCACCTGTAAAATCTAAACCTGGTCTTAAACCATACATTGAAAGAGAAATTACTGCAGCAATGAAAAGTACAGCAGAAACTGAAAACCAAAATTTGTAGTGTTTTATGATGTTCAACATGATTTACTTTCCTTCTGCGGTTAATTCTTTTTTAGGTCTTGATACACCAAACAACCATGGATGAGACAGAATGTTGTGTCCAATGAACATACGCAAGAAAGTCTTTGTAACTGTAATTGCAGTGAATAGCGAAATGATGATACCAATAGCAAGTGTTTCAGCAAAGCTCTTTATTGCAGGGGTTCCAAAAATGTACAAGATTAATGTTGTAATTAAGCTTGATGCGTTTGAATCTCTAATGGAAAGCCAAGCTCTGTTAAAACCATCTTCTAGTGCTTTGTTAACATCTTTACCTAATCTTAATTCTTCTTTTGTTCTTTCAAAAATTAAGATGTTTGCATCAACAGCCATACCAATGGACAATATGAAACCTGCAATACCAGCAAGGGTTAAAGTAACCGGGTGTAAACCACCTAAGAACATCAAAATCAAATATATTGCTCCACCAACAATTCCAAAAACCCAGTTTGTAGTTAATGCCAGCATTAGGAACACTCCAACAAGCAAAACTGCTGTTACAGATATCCCTATTTTAAATATAGCGAATGTTAATAGCGCATAAATTGCTAAAGCAAAGACTGCAAGTAAACCAGGAAGTCTGTAATACACAATCATGAATAATGCAATCATTAAAAGACCAATCAAACCAGCAACAACGCTTTTTTGTATTGAGTCTTTCCCTAAGCTTGCTCCAACGTTTTGTTGTGAAATTAAATGAATTGGAACAGGCAATGCACCTGAATTAAGTCTCGAAACCAATTCCTTTGCTTCTTTAACTGTAAACTGTCCTGTAATTATTGCTTTCCCATCTGTAATTGCGTTTTGAACAGTTGGAGTAGAAAGTGGTAAACCATCTAAGAAAATGGCAACTGGCTTGCTTATATTTCTTGAAGTAATTTCTGAAAAGAGTTTTGCACCATTGGAATTAAACTGCAAAACAATCTGTGGTTTGCCTGTTTGAGAATTGAAATCAACAGTTGCTGTGTCTAAGTCTTTTCCTGTTAAACCTGTTGCTTTCCACTGGGAAAGCGGATCAACAGTAGCAACACCATTAACAACAGTTGCTGTTGCAGGTTGATCGTTTACTTCTCTGAATTCTAAGAATGGAGTTTGCCCTATAACCTTGATAGCTTCGTTAATATCAGTAATACCAGGAAGTTCTACAATAATACGGTCTGAACCAGCTGATTCAACTAATGGTTCTTGAACACCAAAGTAAAAGACCCTGCGTTCGATCGCTGATCTTAAGGATTCCATAGCCTCTGCTCTTTTGTCAGGGCCAACTTCTTTTAAATCACCTTGATATTCTAGATGGCTACCACCTTGGAGGTCTAAACCCAAATGTGGCTTAAACTCTCTTGTAAAGCCAATTTTAAGCTTTTTAAGGTCTATTTTGCTCCCCTTAGGATGATCTATATATACCGCGGCTGCGGCAATGAGGAGGATGAACACAAAGGTCACGTAGAGCCGTAGATTTTTTCTCATTGTTTCTGTTTAGCTTTAATTTCTAAATTCAATTACTTTGACATTTTAACAGGTTTTTTTAGCAGGTTCAACTAGCGCGATATTACTATGTCTTTAGTATGGCCATTCATTAATAGCCTTTTCCCAACGTTCAAATGTACCTGTGTCATACCATTTACCACCTGTATCAAATGCGTACAGCTTATTATCTTGTGCAACCCTGTCCCATATTGATTCAATCATTTCAAATTCTTGATCTGTATGATAGTTAAAGAACTCAGTATCTAAAAGGTATAACCCAGAAGAGATGTTATTGCTTGGAGGGTTAGTTGGTTTTTCTAAAAACGAAATGATTCTTTCTGATTCTACTATTGGAACCCCGTAATGCTCTGGGTCTTCTACAGTAGCTAGAGCAATTGTTGCTATACCGCCTTTTTCGCGATTGATTGAGTGCTGTTTAGCCATATCTTTTAAATTCATAGCTTTTAACTCATCACCATTGCTTAGGAAGAATGATTCTCCGTTAAGCCAATCACGAGCCTCTTTTGATTTAACAAAACCAAATGTTCCTAGTGG
>VMFF01000047.1 GCA_007375915.1 Candidatus Doudnabacteria bacterium Gr01-1014_77 | reverse complement strand
ACATTCTGTTATTTTGGAAAAAATAGTTTAATTTGATATACTTTGCTTATGGACAGCATATTCTCTATATACACACAATTCCTTAATTATTTCCCAGCAAGCCTGCACCCTATAGTTTCATTTTTACTGGCTATTTTGTTGGTTTACGGGATAATTAAGGTAATTCAAAAAGAGTTTGTCTATATTATAGTTTTGGTGGTTTTGCTACCAGCTTCATTGCCGATTTTGAAGAATATCTGGGAGTCTGTGGTTAATATTATCAACTTCCTCTTATCTAAAAAATAACTAAGTCCCGGGAGGGGCAAGGGGGCCAATATGGTTGATTATGAAGATGAAGATTTGGAAGATACCTGCGCAGTATGCGGCAGGCATCTAAATCCAAGCAACCGTTCGACAACCCAGCAGGAACTATGTAAGGAATGCGCTGGGGAAGCTGAAGGGGTTGATTAGATATTTAAAGACACTGTTTAGGCAGTGTCTTTTGTGGATAACTTAATCCTGGTTTTTAAATTTCTTTGTTTTTCAAAGAGATTTTTTAATTTTGACACTAGGTGAACGTTCGTTTACTATATATATATCCCAGCCAACCGGCTGGGATCAAACCAAAAATTATGGATCAGTTAACAGAAAAACAAGCCAGTCTTTTGAACTTCATTATTTCAGAAATACGGGAGCATAGTTTACCGCCTTCAATTTCTGAAATGGCAAAGTTTTTAAAGGTTAAGTCAAAGAATGCGGTTTCAAAGCTATTAGATCAACTAGAAGAAAAAGAATATATTCAGATATCAGGAAAAGCAAGAGGAATTAAGGTTCTAGAAACACTTGGCAAATCAATTCAAAAAGGAATGTTTTCAGTTCCTATTTTAGGTAATATACAAGCTGGTATGCCAATGCTTGCAGAAGAGCATATTGAAGACTGGATTAATTTGCCTCAGACATTGACTAGAAACAGACAAGACGTATTTTTGTTAAGGGTCAGAGGTGACAGCATGAAGAATGCAGGGATTTTAGAAGGAGATCTTGTTATTGTTAAGCCAACAAAAGATGTTAAGAATAACGATATAGTTGTTGCGTTGTTAAGAGACGAGGCAACAGTTAAAAGATTCATAAAAATACAGAACAGAGTGTATTTAAAACCAGAGAATGATAGTTACAAGAATATCTATCCACAAAGTGAGTGGACTGTTCAAGGAAAAGTAGTCGGAGTTATCCGTAATTTAGAGTAATAATTTAAGAGGGATATATGTCAGAGTTAGAAAAAACAAAAAATATAATAATAAAAAACATTCAAAAGCTTTGTGCACACTGTGTTAATGGTGTTGAACATAAGTGTCCTGTACAAAAGATTGCAGAACAGATATCAGGGATTCGTGGAGTTCCATTGATTGTAAATGATGAATTTCGTGGCGTAATTTTTAGATAACTATATGCTTTCAGAAGTAGATGAGTTAGTAGATGTCGTGGTTGTTTTTAAGAAGAATTTAGTTTGGCCAAAGCTTTTAAAGTGGAATGGACGTGTGTATAAAATCAAGAGTATTAATATGCGCCATCAAGTAAATGATGGCTCTTCTCTTATCCATTATTTTTCAGTTTCTGATGATACAAATTTTTTTAAGTTAGCTTTTAATACTAAAAGTTTGCAGTGGAAGCTAGAAGAAGTGTATACAGAGGGGTAGAGTTTTAGGAGGGGTATGACTATACAGGATTTACCAAAGTCTGAAAGACCGAGAGAACGTCTAGAATCTCTTGGTTGTGTTTCTTTGTCTTTAAGAGAGTTGCTAGAAATAGTTATGGCAAAGGGAAGTGGAAATAGTTCTGTTTTAACTGTTGCTCAAGATTTAGTTTCTAAGTATCCAAGTTTAGAAAGTTTGCACCAAGCAAGCTTAAAAGACCTTCAACAGATCAAGGGTGTTGGGTTTGCAAAAGCAGCTCAAATACAGGCTGCGTTAGAGCTAGGTAGACGTTTGCATCTTGAAAGCACTAAACCGCTTTCTAAGAGCATTTTTAATGTTTTAGAGGCATACAAGATGTGTTCTGGATACCTAAGGCATAAAAAGAAAGAGCACCTTATGCTCTTTTGTCTTGATTCACGAATGAGGCTTTGTTCTGAACCAGAAGTAATTTCAATTGGTAATTTAGTTGGTTCTTTGATTCATCCAAGAGAAGTATTTGAAGCAGCTATTAAAGCTCATGCTGCACAAATGTTGCTTGCGCATAATCATCCATCAGGCTCAAGTACTCCAAGTGATCCTGATATTGAAGTGACTAAGCAAATCTATGATGCAGGGAAGTTAATGGGTATAGAGTTGGTTGATCACATTGTTGTTTGTGCAGATGAATACACAAGTATACGAGAATTTGCTCCAGACCTTTTTGATTAAGTTTGAAATGGTATGGTGCGTAATATTTCTTCTAGTTCTTTTAGAGAGCTAATCTTAACAAGTTTAGCTCTTAATTCAGAAACATTTGGCATGCCTTTAAAATACCAAGCAAGGTGTTTTCTCATTTCAAGGATTCCGTAATCCTCGCCTTTAATCTGAACCATTAATTTTGCGTGTTCTAGTGCTGTTTGAATTCTTTCTTCTAGAGTAACAGTTGGAATGGGTTCGTTGTTTAAGGCTGCTTTAATTTCTCTGAAGATGAAAGGATTTCCTAAAGAAGCTTGGGCAATCATAACTCCATCAGCTCCAGTGTATTCTAACGCAGCCTTTGCTTTTTCAGCTGTGTTTAAACCACCGTTTATGATTAACGGTATACCTAATGGTTTGAGCTTTTCTTTTAACTGTTTGGCAATTTCCCAGTTTGGTTCACCAGTGTGTAGTTGTTCATATGTTCGCATATGAAGAGTCACATTTTCAAATGGTGCCCCTTTTATATTCTCAATGAACTCTAAAGCTGAGATATTTTTGAAAGCAGCTCTAATTTTTATGGATGTTGGTTTACCATTGCTTGCTTTTTTCACAGCTTCTATGATTGCTCTGGCTTTTTCAGGTTCACGGAATAGAGAGGATCCAGCCCCTGAGTTTACAACAGACCTTGCAGGACAACCAAAGTTAATATCAAAGCCATCAGGGTTAAAACGTTCGTTTAATATCTTTGCTGCTACTTCAAAGTGTTCAGGCACATTACCGAATAGCTGAATGATGTATGGTCTTTCTGTTTCTTCAAAACGAGCTAGTTTAAAGCTTTTTTCGTTTTCTTCCTTGTAGAAAAGACTTGCTGCTGAGATGAATTCTGAAAATTCCAAATCAGAGCCAAGTTTTTTGGCCATTAAGCGCATAGGGGAGTCTGATACTCCGGACATTGGAGCAAGCGCCACTATTGGTTTTTTAATTTGATTCCAGGAAAAATTCATAACTTGTTAATATTAGCGGAAAAACGGGGTATTTTCAAGAAACGCGTTTTTCATATCGAAATAGATTTTCTACTAACTATGCTAAAATATATATAATTAATATCTTGAGACATGACAAATAACGAAATGATATCTCAAGGTCCTTTTAAAGACTTTGAAACAATAAAAAGTATAGATGAGAATGGTGTTGAATTTTGGATGGCTAGACAACTTATGGAGTTGCTTAGCTATGCACAATGGTCTAATTTTGAAGAAGTTATAGCTAAGGCAGCAAAAAGCTCTATATCTAGCGGTCAAAATGTGGATAACCATTTTGTCAGATCCGAAAAAATGGTCAAAATAGGCTCTAATACGGTCAGGTCGGTAATTGATTGGAAGTTGGATAGATATGCGTGTTATCTAATTGCTCAAAATGCTGATTCTAATAAAGAAAACGTTGCTTTGGCGCAGACATACTTTGCAGTTCAAACTCGCAAACAAGAAATATTGGAAAATTTAAGTGATGATGAAAAAAGACTTTTTATTCGCGGAGAGGTGACAGGAGAAAACAAAAAATTAGCACAAGTGGCAAAAGAGGCCGGCGTAAGTAAATTCGGTTTATTTAATGATGCTGGATATAGAGGTCTATATGGTATGTCAAAAGCAGACATAGAAACACGCAAGCAGATAAAAAAAGGAGAGCTCTTAGATAGAGCAGGTAATACAGAGCTAGCAGCCAATTTATTTAGAATCACTCAAACTAGTGAAAAATTAAAAAAAGACAGAATTCATGTCGAGCGAGATGCTATACAAACTCATTTTATGATAGGAGGCAAGGTCAGACAAACAATTAAGGACATAGGTGGCATACTTCCAGAAGAACTCCCTCCAGAAAAGCATATTAAAGAAGTAAAAAAAGAGGTTAATAAGTTACAGAAGCAACAGTTGAAGACTATTCATGGATCAAAATCAAAAAAATAAATGTTTAAAATAAATACTATCTTATCGACACTATGAATAAAGAGACAACAAAAAAGTCGCTCAGCTTTGAGAAAGAAAATTCTGAGATAATTGCTAAAGCTGTTGAAAGAGTGGTTAATGAGTACAAAGAAACTTTGGAGTTATTAGCGGAAGAAGACGGAAACGATAAGGAGAGTTCTTAAACCCAGTTTTAATATTTGTAAATCTGTATGCCGTCTTTTGTATCAATGACTTTGTAACCAAGTTTTTCAATCTCTTTTCTTAATTGATCAGAAAGCGGAAAGTCTTTATTTGTTCTTGCAGCTAAGCGTTTTGTGTATAAATCTTTTAGGTCAACAGGGAATTGATCTGGTTTTAATTCTGTCTCTAAACTAGAGGCATTTTCTAAGCTAAGACCTAAAACTTCATCCATTTTGTAAATTGTCTGTAATTTCTCACTGTCTGGAACTTTTGATTTGAGTAATTCATGGAAAACCGCAACTGCTGCCGGTGTGTCTATATCATCATTAAGCGTATCTTTGAATTTCTC
>VMFF01000046.1 GCA_007375915.1 Candidatus Doudnabacteria bacterium Gr01-1014_77 | reverse complement strand
CCCCCTGCTGCAGACATCGCCGGCAACAGTCTCAAACCAGGCATCGACCTTGACTAGATAACCGAAGCTGATGCTTCCAATTACATTGCCAGTCAGATTATTTTGCCAAGCATAATCACTTTGGTCACAACCAAAGATTACATACGCTTGAGCGGTGTATGAGTTGGGGATGTTACCAACGTTAAATTGGATTTCGATCTCTTGCGAAGCCCCGGGGGCTAGCGCACCAACCGAGTAACTTCCTCCATTTGCCGGAGGACTCGACGCACCACCAACCCCTGCGGAGCAATTCGGCAGAACGGGTTCTCCCGATTGTCCCGGCCAAACACCTAAAATTACACCTGCTGCAAAACCCATGACCAAATGAAGTCGGTCTCTAAAACGCAAAGCCAAGAAACCCCCAAACAGTGTGGAGACAAAAGTCAGTGCTGATAATACTATGGCTGTTAAATTCATATACCTGATATCTTAATGCTTTTTAGAATTAAACACCAGTAACTTGTATCCAATGAAATTAGAGAAAAGAGTTGTTAGTGCTGCGACTGCATTTGCAAAGTTTGCTACGAAAACAGAAGGACTTCCTTTTGCAAATATTTCAGTAATGAAAAAAACAATTGTTATAGAAAGAAGTAAACTTACAAAAGAAACTTCAAAAAACTTTTTAAACTCTCGGTAGGTTCTATGTTTTGATACTTCAAAAGACCAGTGTGTGCTCCAGATATAACTGTGGGTAATTGCAGCAGTAAAAGATAGCGCTGAAATCAAAAGCAAAGGCCAACCACTAACTACACCTGTTATATTAATCAATATGTTTAAAACCCCAAAATGAACCGCAGTGTTAGCAAGACCAATAAGGAAGTACTTCGAGAACTCCCAAAGAACTTTAACATGTCCAAACAGATGTTTTGCTATGAATATATATGACAAACCAAACAAAGGAAATCCAAAAAACAACACTGAATCAAGCAAAAAACCAGGAAAAGACAATCCTAACCCACTAACAACCGGCAACAAAAAAAGGCCAATTGTTAAGCCTAAAAACAACGCATATTCATAATCAGCACGTTTTAACTGTTTTCCATTCATATCTATATTTATTATATCATCTTCGTCAAGTGAAGTAGCGTAAACACAGCAGCAAACAACATAACAGCAAAAGTAATAACACCAACAAAATTACTAAGGAAGCCACTAGTATACTTACCCATTATGACCTTGTTGTTTGAAATTCGCATGATCATAAAGATCATAGGGACTGCGATAATTCCATTTAAAACAGCGGCGTATATTAAAGCCTTAATTGGATTTACCCCGATAAAATTAAGAAGCATTCCAACGAGTGTTCCGATAATTATAACTCCATAAAAACCTTTTGCTTCTCTAAAATTCTTAGAAAGTCCCTCTGGTCAACCAAGCATTTCAGAAATTGCGTAAGAGGACGCTGCAGCAAAAATCGGAATTGCTAAAAGACCAGTACCAATAACTCCAAAAGCAAACAGCAAGCTAGCAAGTTGTCCGGCATGGGGAAAATTCTGAACAAGGGGTAATAATGCTTCAGACGCTTCCCTAGCACTTGATATCTCTGTAATACCATTTCCGTTTAAAACAACTGCTGCTGTAGTCATATTGCCAAGCAAAAAGATAGGGAGAAATTGTTGTACCAACTAATGCAGTTAGCATGAAAATAAAGTTCGCATCAAAAAAGATTTTTGGAACTAGAGTATGGAAAGCAACAGCACTCCAGTTTGTTTGAACGATTACTGCTGTTAAAAAATAAGCAAACAAACTTAGACAAAGCCATTTCAAAATCTTCGCGTATTTATGATATGGTAAAAATACCTCCAAAGAAACAATCAAAACAAAAAACATTGCAGAAAGTAACCAAAAAGGCAGATTAACAAATAACTGCAATGAGGATGCCATAGCCCCAATATCAGCACCAAGGTTGATTGTATTAGCAAGTAACAAAATCCCTACAACAAAATACACTGTATATTTTGAATAATGTTCCTTTATATTAGCAATCAACCCTTTTCCAGTAACAATACCAACCCTCCCGCACATTTCCTGAATGGAAATCATCATTGGCCATGAATACAAAGAAACCCAAGCAAAACCGAGCCCATACTTAGCTCCTGCTTGAGTATATGTAACAATTCCTGATGGATCATCATCCGCAGCACCGGTTACTAAACCAGGACCAAGTGCTGAAAAAACCTTTATTTTCTTATGACTTATCTTTTTGTGATCGTACATTTTTATTTTTGTTTCTAAAATCTACTCTAACTGCCCTTTAATATACTCCTTTATATCGCTAAAGTCACCAAACCCGGCTGCAGGAATTAAAATCCATTGTTTATCCTCAGACCAACTAGAAACAAAGAAATTCGGTTCATCAGTTAAAGAAAGATGTTTTGCTTGTTTTAAAGAGCCATTATTATCTGCAGTTTTTAAATAATCAGCAAGATCTTTGATCTCAGCAACAGAAAGATCAGTCTTGAAATGATTAGAAACAACATCCATCAAACTAAAAACCTTACTCAAAGCACCAATGCTTGCTGCTTTGTGAGCTATTGCTGAAATGAGTTTTTGTTGCCTCTTACTTCTTGAAAAATCAGAACCTTCAATTCCTGCAGCGTGTCTTGAACGAGCATATTCTAAAGCCATGCTACCATCCATATATTGCAACCCTTTTTCAAAAGAAACTTTTTTGTAACGACACTCAGAAATTAAACTGTCTGGAAGCTCTTCAGATGTACAGGACGCAGCATCAACATTCTTATCTCCACTTGGATATGAATAATCTGTGAAAGAATTTTCTACGTCTATCTCAACTCCACCTAATGTATCAACTATTTTCTTAAATCCAGAAAAATCCATTGCTAAGTAATAGTCAACGTGGATTCCTAAAACCTGAGAGATCTCATACTTTGATAAACTGCCACCACCATTAACACCACTAAACTGAGGAAGTTTGTTCGGATAGTTCTTTGAATCAATACCATATGCATAAGCAGCATTAATCTTTGCATAAATACCATCATACCCATGCGTTGGAATCTTAACCCATGTATCTCTTGGAACAGGAATATATGTAATGCTGTCTGTTTTAAAGTTTAAGTTAGCAACCATCATTGTATCTGTCAGATAGCTCCCACCGTGTCCTTCTCCACCATAACCGAGCAACAGTAAATTAACAGATTTTTCATCACGAATGGCTTCAGCAACAGCGCTAGAATCCAAAGATTTTAGTGCTGGAATAATGGTTCCAAAAGTTGCTCCTATATTATTAGTTATGCTTTCATAAGCACCTTGTTTTGATGTTGAAATCGCGCTAATAAAAAGATTTGCCTTTATACCAATAACTATACCTGCTCCAAGAACAATAAACGTAAACAGATACAAAACAAAGCTTCTGAATCTGAATATAGAGCGCTTTGGTTGAAAAACCTGTGTAACACCCACATCTGGAGGAATAATTAAATGTTTTTCACTAACAAAATCATGGTGCACTTGAAACTGTTTTTCTGTACCATGCAATTTAAAATTATTATGTTTTGGGACTCTTCGTATATCCAGCTCTCTCATATGTTTCTATTATCTCACAGCATTCTTTGAATGCCAATTCCATGCTGTAGAAATGATCTCCTCAAGATTTGTGCGTTTAGGAATCCAACCCAACTTTTTTATCCTCTCAATTGATGCTACTAGCTTTGCAGGATCACCTTCTCTTCTTGCTGCATTCTTAATACTTAATTTCTTCCCTGTTACTTTCTCAAGAGTAGTAACAACTTCCAAAACTGTAAACCCTGTTCCACTCCCAATGTTGTATGCAGATTCCAATTTTTCTCCAATCTTCATTTTTTCAAGTAATAACAAATGAGCATCTGCAATATCCTCAACATGAACATAGTCTCTTAAAGCAGAACCATCTTTTGTACCGTAATCTGTGCCAAACACATAAGCATCTTTGCCTTCAGCAATGCATTTAATCAAAGAAGGGATTAAATGTGTTTCTGGATTATGCATTTCTCCATGATTTGCTGTTGCTCCAGAAGCATTAAAAAATCTTAAAGACACGGCATTCAAACCATTTACTTTCTGTTCATCCAAATATTGCTCAAGTTTCAATTTGCTCTCTCCATATGCATTAATGGGTTGTGTTACATGTTCTTCAGTTATTAAATCAGTTTGTGGTATCCCATATACAGCTGCGGTTGAAGAAAAGATTATATTCTTAACACCAGCAGAAAGCATTTCAGAAATTAAAACTTTGGGTTTTTCGTAGTTGTTATTCAAATATTTTTCTGGATCTTTAACTGATTCTGAAACTTCAATAAAGCCAGCAAGGTGCGCTACAGCATCAATCCCAGAATTTTCTTCAAAAATACTTTTTAAAACCCCAATATCAGCAATGTCTCCTGAAACAAACCTTGCTCTTGAATCAACCGCTTCAAAATTACCATTAACTAAACTATCCAGGACAATAACCTCATGCCCTGAATCTAATAGTTTGGCAGTTAAAACACTACCAATATATCCTGCTCCACCTGTTACTAAAATTTTCATATTCGTCTATCAATTTTACCAGCAAAAAAGCACCTGGTCAAAACGGAAAGAGAGCAACCACGGGTGGCTGCTCTCTCTTCGCGTCGCGCTTCTTCTATGACTCGATCGGCGGACGTTCGCCGTCGATGAGCAAGAAGATGCGCAGCATCTTATCCTCCACTTTCTTAAATGGTTGCGACGGTCGCTCACCGCCTTGATTGCGATAGCGAAGCCACAGACCAATTACTTCTCTGACCTCGTAGTGGTCGCGCGCAAGCTCGTCTGCCATCACCACGAAGATCTCTGGGAATTTGAAGGTGACCAAGGTCACTCCAAGATTCCCATAGAGCTTTTCCAGCACCCACGCCTCGATCTCGGAGATGCGGAAAGAAGCTTCGTCGGCCTCTTCACGCTCTGCGAGCTGCTGGACCACCGCACGCCCCCTTTCGAGGTCATGCACCCAGCGGAGATACCCTACAGCAAACCATGGGTAGTTTCTCAGCGCAACCTGGTTGAGAACATTCAACCGGGGGTGCTGATGAGCACTACCAGATCCGTCGCTTGCAACATCCTGTGACGTGCCCATTACGCAGATCTCCTGAAGGGCGTGATTACCAAAATACGCGAATTCTCTGACAGCATCATAGTATACCCCAAAATTAAAGATGAATCAAGACTCAAAACAAAAAACCGCAAGTGCGGTTTTTTGTTTTTCGCCAATTAACGTAATTGTTTACATTTGAGATCCAGAACCTTTTCCTGTAGCTGCAACATAAATTGCTGACAAACCTACTAGAACGTAAATTATTCTGGAAACCACGACTGCTTGTCCACCAAAGATCATACCAATATCCCACTGGAACAAACCAACCAATAGCCAGTTTAAGCCACCGATAACTAATAGTACGAATGCAATAGTATATAATGATTTCACTATTATCACCCCCAATCAATGGAAGTTTTAATGTCTACCTACATTATACCAAAAAAGAACAAAACAAGCTCTTCTTAATTAAGAGGGCAAAAGGCAAGAGGCATCGCGTAAACACGATACCTCTCTTAAGCCTTTTTGGTCCAGACCAACTGCCACTCCCTCAGGGTGGACATTGGGACGCAGAAGTCGCGCAGATCCGTTAGACCTAGCTCGCCCATTGTGTCCCTGATCGGGATCAGCACAGTAGAATCGCCCTGCAAGGCCGACTTCACCATCTCCTCCAGAAGTCGCTCCTTTTGCCAGCGTTCAAGCTGTGACATACAAACCCCCTATGATTTGTGCACACAACATAGCAGAATCTACTAAAAGACACAAATAAAAAAACCGCTATTAAAACGGTTTATTTTTTATCTTTATTTTAACTTCTTAAATCCACTTCTGTTTTTATATCAACAAAGTTACCGTTTGTTGTTTCACTCCCATTGACCCAGAATTTTTCAGAAACTACTTTGTACACCCTTCTAGGATAATCACCTTGAAACTCAATGAATTGTCTTGGCTGTTTATTTTTTCTGCCATAAATATACCCAAGTGCTTTTTCTATTTCATCTATGTCAGTCAATTCAGATGCCTTACCTTGAATATATACTCCACGGCCCTGTCCCTCTGAAACTGTTGAGTCATAAATAACTAAAGCAACTTCTGGATTTTCTTTTATGTTTTGAGAATGTTGACCATTCTGATCTGAAAGCCAGTAAAAATTGTATTCTGAATCATAAGCAGAATATAACGGGGTATTCCATGGTTTACCATCTTTAGACGCAGTAGCTAAAGTTATGTACAAAATCTTTGAAATTATTTCTTTTGCTATTTCTTTTTCATTCATATATTTATTATATCAAAAAATGATCACCAAGAGGGTTTAGAGTTTGGTTTTTCTAAACCTCGCTGTATTCTTTCCTGTTGTTGGTTATAAGCATCCATCAAAGGTGACATGAGCCTATCGACTACTGCTTTTTCGTTACTAACTCCTAACAAGGCCTATCTTCTTCTTTATTGCATCTAGAGAATACTCAC
>VMFF01000045.1 GCA_007375915.1 Candidatus Doudnabacteria bacterium Gr01-1014_77 | reverse complement strand
TTCTTATTTTGTGTATAAACAAAGAAATATAAAGCCAGTTGCAATGGAGCAGAATGAAGGAATGATGTTAAATGATGGTTTGCCACTTCTTCCTAAAGACGGAACTTTGATTAAGGGTGATAAGTCACAGACTATCTTTGTTATTACAAAAGGACTAAAGGTTGGTTTGGATTCAAAGACTTGGACATCTAAATACAAAAAACAAAAACCAAATGTTTTGTCTCAGGCAGAGGTAGATTCATATCCTGCTCCTTCTGATATTGAACAGTAATTCATGAGTAAAGTATCTAGAAACATTTTAAGCTTGGTTTTTTCAAGAGTGCTTGCAGCTGCTCTGGTTTTTGTTGGTTATGCAAGTATGTTTAGGTATTTGGGAACATATTCTTCAGGACAATATCAATTTGTCCTGTCTTATGTTTTACTTTTTTCAGTAGTGGTTGATTTTGGGATTCAACAGCTAGTTATTAAAAAAGTTTCTGAAAACAGGGAAGAGGGGAAAAAGTATCTCGGGCACTTTTTTGCAGTTGAGTTTGTTTTAGCATTAGGTATTTGGATTGTTTTAAGCAGTATAGCGATTATTGCCGGATATGATCAGTTGGTACGTAATGGTATTTTTGTTGCTGGTTTTGGTATGTTCTTGAATGCTTTAACTATTCCTCACAAGTCAATTCTTTCAGCGCATGAAGATATGCACCATATTGCGATTATTAATTTCTTTGACTCAGTTATTAATGTCGCAGTTATATTCTCTGCAATCTTCTTGGGAAAGTCTGTTGTTTTTCTTTCCCTGGTACAAGTATTCAATGGTTTGATGCATGTTTTAGCATACGAATATTTAATTAGGAGATATGTTCCAAGGCCTGAGTTATTTAATTTTTTGAAGAGTCTTGATTTTTCTTTGATAAAGAAAATGATGACAGCAGCACTTCCTTTTGGAATGCTTGTTGGTTTTAGTGTTGTTTACAACAAAATCGATATTATCATTCTCACACATTTTAGAGGATATGCTGAGACTGGTTTGTATACAGCAGCTTACAAGTTTGTTGATTTGCTAGCTTTTGTCCCTGCTGTTGTATCTTCTTCTCTCTATCCTTTCATATCAGCCCGTCTAGCTTCAGAAGACAAGGAAACAATCAGTTCTTCTTTGCAGAAATATACTAGGATGATGTTAGCTCTTGCGATACCTTTGATGGTTGGTGGAGTTATTCTTGCAAAGAAATTAATTGTAGTTGTTGGAGGATCTGATTTCTTTGGTGGTTATGTAGCTTTGCAGATTCTTGTTTTAGCATCTGGTATTCTTTTTATCTACGCAGCTGTTAACAGTGTTATGGTTAATCAGTTAACAAAGATTGCTGTTAAAGTAACTTTTATTAATATCTTTTTAAATGTACTAGGTAATATTATTTTCATACCCATCTATGGTTTAAAGGCTGCTGCTGTTATGACTGTTGTTTCAGAGCTAACCCAAGCCTCTCTCTACTTTTATTTTGTTAGAAAAAAGATTGTTTCTTTTAAATTCTTTAGGTATATTTGGCAACCTTTGTTTTCAGCTTTGATAATGGGAGGTATTCTCTGGCCATTAAGGCACTCAAGCCTTGGAATTACTCTACCAATCGGCTTTATTGTGTATTTTATTGTGTTAAGTGCAAGCGGGTTTGTTAAGAAAGAAGATTTTCTTTTCATTTCTAATTTACGGAGCATTAGATGAAAATAGGGATTGAAGCAGAAAGAGCTAATATAGATAACCCAACAGGAGTTGAGCATTATGCTCAACAGCTTATTTTAGCTATCTCGAAACAAGATTTAGAAAATGAGTATGTTTTGTATTTAAGAACAAAACCTTCAAAGTGGATGGAGCAACTGCCAAATAACTTTAAGATTAAGATTATTCCTTTTCCTATATTTTGGACTCAGCTTAGAATTTCTTGGGAAATGTTTGTTCACCCGGTTGATGTTTTGTTTATAATGGCGTCTGCACTGCCTTTAATTCATCCAAAAAACTCTGTTGTTACAATTCATGATCTTGCTTGGGAGTTTTATCCAGAAACCTTTAAAACATTTATGCGTTTGTATCTACGTTTTTCAACGTGGTTTGCTTGTAAGTTTGCAAGTTCAATTATTGCTGTTTCAGAACAAACTAAAAAAGATATCATACAAACATACAAAGTATCAGATCAAAAGATTTCTGTCATATACCACGGATTTGATTTAAGCACAGAAATACTTGCTAAAGCATCAGAGGAAAAACTAAAAGAAGAACAGGAAAAAGTAAGAGCTCTTCCTGAGAAATACATTTTGTATATCAGTACGCTTCAGCCAAGAAAAAATGTTACAGGTTTAATAGAAGCATTCCTTGAGCTTAAAAAAGAAAAACAGATTGAACATAGCCTGGTTTTGGTTGGTGGTAGGGGTTGGCTCTATGAAAGCATAATGGAGAAGATCAAAGATCACCCTGAGATAATATACTGTGGTTATGGTTATGACCGTTTTGCATATTTAAAGAAAGCAGATCTTTTAGTTCAACCTTCTTTTTACGAGGGTTTTGGGATGAGTCTCTTAGATGCTTTTGCAAAAGGAGTTCCGGTAGCTTGCTCAAACGTTTCTTCGTTACCAGAAGTTGCAGGAGATGCTGCTATATATTTTGATCCTAAAAACAAACAAGAAATGAAAAGCGCGATTTATGCATGTATAACTGACAGAGCTTTGCATGATTCATTGGTTGTTAAGGGATCTGAAAGATTAAAGAATTTTACTTGGAAGAAGTGTGCTGAACAAACATTGCTGGTATTAAAGGAAAAACATGTTTAAACAAAGATTTTGGTTAGTAATATTTTTTATAGTTCAGCTGTTTTTAACATCCTTTATTGCTACTGGGATTTTAAATCAGAACTGGGCATATTTTAGTCTAGGATTACAGCTTTTGGCTATTCTTTTCTTTGATCTTGAAAATGCTTTGCTGTCTGTTATTTTAAGTATTCCTTTGTACTCAGTTCTTCCTAATTCTAAATTAGAAACACTTTCTGCTTGGCGTTTTACTTTCTTTGCGTTATTTATTAAATTCTGGCTACAGAACAAAAAACAAGGATTAAGGATTAAATTTGCTCCTTGGGATAAATATCTTGGGTGGTTTGCATTTGCGGTTTTAATTTCAGTTATTTTCTCAGATACTGGTTTTGTTTTGGGGTTTAAAAAACTTGCTTTTGGGATTAACATATATTTGTTGTATTTGGTTGTTTTAAATGTTTTGAAGGAAAGAGAAAAAGCTTTATTAGCGATTAAAACAATGCTTTGGTCACTTTCATCAATCATTGTATTTGGTTTTGTGCAGCTTGTTATCTTTTCTTTTTCAAACGTCTATTACTTCTGGCAGTATTGGGCAACATATATTGCTAGAGTTTTTTACGGTGAAAGTCTTGCTAATTCCGCTGTTTACTCTAATTCTTGGTTTAATTTCTCAGATTCAGGACAAAGCTTAAGGATGTTTTCAACACTTCCTGATTCACATGCTTTTGCAGTGATCTGTATTTTTGCATTAGGTGCTATTGTTTCTTTGTTTGTTTTAGAAAGAGAAGAGAAAAGTACTCTTACAAAAATTTCGCTTTGGATTATGATGTTGCTTTCAGTTTTAGGAATTATTTTTTCAGGCACAAGAGGGGTTTGGGTTGGTATTGTTGCTCCTGTTGTTGTTCTTGGGTATTTTTACTTTAAGCACTATGGAAGGAAACTTCTTAAACCAATTTCATTACCGATTTTGATATTTTTCATTTGTCTTGCTTTTTCTCCGTTGATTCAAAAGGGGATTAGCAGTTTTGGTCAAAGCGCAAGCACTAGCTTTTTGCAAAGAGCTGGAAGTATTTATGATCTAAGCGAATCTTCAAATGCCGGAAGATTACAGATCTGGAAATATACTTTAATCAAGATAATTCTTCCTAATCCAGTAGCTGGCGTTGGTTATGGAAATTTTGGTTCTGTATTGAGTGCTTCTTTGGAAGAAGATTTTAATCTTCCGAAGCAATATATTACAGCACATAGTCTGTATTTAGATATTTTTTCAGAAGTCGGGATACTAGGTCTTCTTGCTGTTTTAGCATTTCTTAAAGCCTTGTTTTTAAATCTTTATTCATTCTTTAAAAAGCACTATCTGTTTTCAGAAGATCCATTGGTTGTTTTTGTAGTTGCATCTGGAATTTCATTTGTTTGGTTATTTACATATTCGTTAGTGGATGGAACTGTTATGAATGATCGTGTTTTGATGTACTTCTTCATAACCCTTGGTATTTCTGGTAGTATATTCAAACAATATATAGACAAAAACAATGCCTAAGATATCCATAAATTTACTGAATTACAACACACCATGGGAGGAGATAAAGAAGTGTTTGGAACATGCTTTGTCCCAAGACTTTGATGATTTTGAAGTTTACTACATGGAGAATGCAGTGGATGAAAAGCATAACCATGTAAATGAGGTTAAGAAAGAGTTTGGAAGCGATGTTAAATTAAAGGTTGTTGATAACCATGGGAACTTGGGTTATGCAGGTGGACATAACAAGTTTTTTAAAAACACGGATAGTGAATTGTTGATGGTTTTAAATCCAGACGCTCTTTTAGAGCCAACCTTTGTTTCAGAGATTGTTAAAACTTTTAATAATCCATTAGTGGGGGCTGCAACAGGAAAAATGTTGAAACCAGGAAAAACAGACCAAGGAGAAGAAATTCTAGACGGAACTGGCATTGTAATCTCAAGGAGCAGGCGAGGACGAGAACGTGGACAATTAGAAGTTGATAAAGGGCAATATGATGAGTTAAGAGATGTGTTTGGGGTATCTGGAACAGCTGCAGTTTTTAGAAAAGCAGCTTTAGAATCAGCTAAGATTTTAGATAGTGAGTATTATGATCCTGATTTTTTTGCATACTGGGAAGATTTAGATCTTTCA
>VMFF01000044.1 GCA_007375915.1 Candidatus Doudnabacteria bacterium Gr01-1014_77 | reverse complement strand
ATGAACCTCATTGTTTTTTAGCTATGAAACTTAAGCCATTTTTTTTGTTATTTAATGAATACAGTTGCTAAAACACCAGCAGTAACTAAAACACCGCCAGTTATGTTTCCAAGTGTTGGTTTTTCTCCAAGGAAGACGAAAGCAAGAAGAATTGTTAAAGCAACGCTTAGCTTGTCTATTGGAGCAACTTTCGAAGCTTCTCCAAGTTGTAGTGCTTTGTAGTAGAAGAGCCAGGAAAGTCCGGTTGCAATTGCTGAAAGGATTATGAATGTATATGAATATTTTGAGATTTTAAGGAGATCTGATGCATTTCCTTGCATGAAAACAATTCCCCAAGCAAAAACAACGATTATTATTGTTCTAATCGCAACAGCAAGGTTGCTATCAACCCCCTTGATCCCGATTTTTCCAAATATTGCTACTAAAGAGGCAAAGAAAGCAGAGAGTATCGCGTAGATTACCCAGTTCATGTTTTCTCGTTTAATTTCCCTTTAATTATACACCCCAGCACAAACAATCGCCAAAAGATTCTTTTTTTGCTATGTTTGAGGTATGAAGACTTTAATTATCGGAGCTGGGAAAATAGGGAAGGCAATTCAAAGCGGCTTTAAACCAGACGTTGGGTTTGAGTTTTGGGACAAGGATTCAAGTAAGGTAGAAAATCAAAGAAGTATTGAAGACGCTGTTGCTTCTGCTGATGTTGTTTTCTTGTGTGTTCCGTCGACTTGTTTGTTTGAAGCTGTTAATAGCTTGAAGGAACATGTTAAAGCAAATACTTTTGTTGTTTCTCTGACAAAGGGGATTGAGTCTAATACATCTAAGTTTGCTGCAGAGTTTTTTCCTGAGTATTTTTCTAAAGAGAATTTTGCCTTACTTTCAGGACCAATGCTTGCAGATGAGTTGATTGCTGGGAAAAAAGGAAGTGCTGTTGTTGCATCAGCAAACACGAAAATCTTTGAAGCTTTAAAGAATACTTTTAGAGATGATTTTCTAAACTTAGAATATTCTTCAGATGTGTATTCTGTTTCAATGTCCGGGGTTTTGAAGAATATATATACAATCGCACTTGGAATTGCAGATGGTTTGGGGTTTGGTAAGGATCAAAAAGGAGAGCTTTCTTCTCGAGCAATCTCAGAAGCAATGTTAGTAATTAAAGAGCTTTCTGGAGATCCTGAGGTGTTTTTAGGAACAGCAGGTGTTGCTGATTTTGTTGCTACATCAACAAGCTCTGATTCTATGAATTTTAAGGCAGGAAAGAGCATTGCAGAGGGAAAAGAATATCCTGTTAGCGAAGGCGTTCATTCATTATCATTTCTTGTTTCAAGGTTGAAGGATATTACTAAGTTTCCTTTGTTGAATAGTATTAATGAGATTTTACTTAAAAAAAGACGGCCACAAGATTTAATTTAAGTTCGTTTCAGTTAATTATTAACATGGGAGGTTAATAGTATGACAGACGGATTATTAAAGCATAGGCTGGAAAAATTAAGGGATTTCATCTCAGAGCATAAGCTCGCTGTCATTGCGACAGTTGAGCCACACTATTGTTTGCCGCAAGCAGCGGTTGTTGGTTTTAGTATTGGTAAGCATTTTGAGTTATATTTTGGAACTTCGGTATATACCAGGAAATATATTAATATTCAGAAGAATCCACGTGTTGCTTTTGTCATAGGGTGGACTAAAGGTAAGACTGTTCAGTATGAGGGAGAAGCAGTTGAGTTGACTGCTGAAGAGATTTTGGAATACAAAAAAAACGCCCTTGGTGATGTCCCTTCCATTGCAAAGTATATTCATGATGAAGAAATGGTTTTTTACAAGGTTAGACCAAAGATGATTAAGTATTCAGATCTCTCAGTTGATCCTTGGGAAGTTTTCGAACTTGAAAGATTTAGTTATTGAAACAAAAAAAGCCCATAAGGCTTTTTTAAGTAGCATAAATATCGCACACAGTGTTTTGTGTACGTAAAGAAATATCTTTGCGCTATTGATTATGTGCTGTCTTGTGAGCTAAGTTCCAGAGCCAGCCAAAAACATAACCAATGATGTATCCAATTACTGCTGTTACTATGACAAGTAACAGAGCATTTCCAAATGAGAATTGGTTGATGCTGTATTGGAAATTCATGAAGTGCAAGCTAAAGATCCAATCCAGGAATGGCGTGGCTAGGTTTACTAGTACCATTAAAGCCCATACTGCATGGATGATGGCAAATAGCCCACCAACGACTAAACCAACTTTGTTTGAATTTACTTCGTACATGTTTTTTGTTTCTTGTTTTCGACCTTTGTATTAAGTCTAGCACTAAGAAGAAAGAAGGCAAATATATATGCATTGACTAAAAAGAAAGTATTGAATACAATGTTTAGTCCTTCTAAACAAGGGGGATGTGGCGGCTGTGTGCCAAGCTTTCGCAAAAACACGGCAAAGACAGCATTTGGGAGGAGTTATGATCATCACGTTTTCGTGGCCCGCGGCGCAGCTCTATGAGAAGAGCGCAGTAGCAATCGCACAGTTACTTTCGATCTCGGGTCGCCTTGGATCTCTCAAGGTACTTGAGGCTGCGATTGGCGGGAATGACGGGCTGCTGAAGGACAGCGAGGTCCTCTTCATGGAAGTCAGGGGACTCAGCAACAATCTCTACATGATGCCGATTTTGGGAGTCTACAACATACCAATTTGGCAGAAGGTGGAGGATGTTGTCGAGATGCTTCGGGAGTATACTGGCGTCGAGCCACGGGTTTTGATCAACGGCGATACCTCCGTCTTGGCATACGCCGCTGAAGAAGAAGCTCGGGCTCGTTACTTCCGAGAAACCCTTGAGGTTGTACGCGAAGCCTTGAAAGCAACGCGGACTTGGTTGAGGGATCCCAGGATAGCATCGATGCGCCAGCGCATCGATCGATGCTTCGAGAAAGAGTCGGACGTGGTTCGTTTCATCGGCTCTCGGAAAGAGCTAGTGTTCGAAGACAAGAAGTAGAAGTTGAAGGAGGCGATAGGAACCCGGCGGGCAGTTTTGCCGCCGGGAGAAACAAAGCGGAACGTTGACATATGTCAGCGTTCTTTTGGTTTCGTTAAATAAAAAACATCAACCTTTGTTGATGCTTATAAGTTTTCTTGGCGGAGAGGGAGGGATTCGAACCCTCGAAAGGTTTTGACACCTTTACCGGTTTAGCAAACCAGCGCACTAGGCCTCTATGCGACCTCTCCAAAGTCCCTCTATTAACTTCCGATATTATACATTCCCTGTGTGCTTTTTTCAACTTTAGAAGTCTCTTGCAAAAGTAAGGCATGAAACTTGTGTTGCTCCTGCTTGTTTTAAGATATGCGCGCAGTCTTTAATTTGTGTGTCTTTTGTTAAACACGTATCAATTAAAAGTATTTTTGATCCTTTGCAGTTCCAAGCAATATATTCGCTTGGGTTTTCTTTTGTTTTCTTAAGAAGTGTTAATACAGGCATTCCAATGAGTCTTCCAAGTTCTTGGGCAATTGTTTCGCTTTGGTTAAATCCTTGAATGCTTTGTTTTCTTTGATGTATTGGAACATAGGATATGACAAAGCTTTCATCTGGAAGAGCTTGTCTTTCTAAGAGAAACTTAAATATTAGTTCAGCGGCTGTTGTGTTAAGTCCTTTAATTAAATCACAGTTAAGTGCATTTAACATTTTCCGTATAAGGGGTTGTTTTGTAGAACAAATAGAAATAATCTCCTCGTATTTGTCATCTAGAAAATCAATGTTGTCCCAGCAATTCTTACAGAGAAGCATGCCGTATTCTCTGCAACCAACGCAGTGGGTAGGGAAGAGCATCTCTAAAAGCTGCTCATTTAATGTTTTGGTGTTTAATTTAAAATCCTGTCGCATACTATATATACGCCAGGATTATTAAATATTTGTTAAATATATATTAAGAAAAGATTAACTTTTCTTTCTGGAGCTTGATTTTAATCGTTGAACCTTGTTTGAATTTGTTGGTTATGAGTTTTTCAGCAAGAGGATCTTCGATTAAATCCTGGATGTTTCGTCTTACAAGACGTGCTCCTTGGCTTGGATCAAAGCTTTTGTCTGCAATGAATTTAATAACCTGGGGGTTTGTTTGAAGTGTGATGTCTTGGTTTTTAAGGTGGTCTGAGAGTTCTTTTAATTGAAGAGCAGTAATCTTCTTAATTTCTTCATACCCCAAAGGTTTAAACACAACAATTTTGTCGATGCGGTTTATGAACTCAGGTCTGTATTGTTCTTTAAGCGCTTGTGTAACCTTTTCCTTTAGTTGGTTGTATTCAGCTTCAAATTTAGAAAGGTCTTTTTTCTTTGTTTCTGATTCTTCAAAACCGATCTTTGCAGCCTGAAGGTTTAAATCATGTAAACCAATGTTTGATGTCATGATTATGACAGTGTTTCTGAAGTTTATTTTTCTTCCAGAAGCATCTGTTAGCTGTCCTTCCTCAAGGATTTGAAGGAGGATGTTAAAGACATCTGGGTGTGCTTTTTCCATTTCATCGAAAAGAATTACGCTGTATGGTTTTCTTCTGACAGCTTCTGTTAATCTTCCGCCTTCCTCATATCCAACATATCCAGCTGGAGCACCGATTAATCTTGAAACATTGTGCTTTTCCATGAACTCAGACATATCAACCCGGATTAAAGCATCCTCATCTTCAAAGATTTCTCTTGCAAGGACTTTTGCTGTTTCTGTTTTGCCAACACCTGTTGGACCAAGAAATATGAATGAACCAAGCGGGCGCTTTGGAGAGGTGACTCCTGCTCTTGATCTTCGTATTGATTTAGATATGACATCAACAGCTTCTTGCTGTCCTATGATTTTTGTTTGTAGGATTTCTTCAAGGTTTGTTAGTTTAGCAGCCTCTGTTTTAACAAGCTTGTTTAAAGGAATGCCTGTCATTGTTGAAACGGTTTTTGCAATGTCTTCTATTGATATTTCTTGATGGTGTTTACTTCT
>VMFF01000043.1 GCA_007375915.1 Candidatus Doudnabacteria bacterium Gr01-1014_77 | reverse complement strand
GAGAATTCCTCATTAATTTCTCTTTTAAATATTTCAAAAGGAGAAGAATCTCCAAATTTGAAATTGCCTCCCAATACATTAACACTCCCTCTATATTTTATTTTAGGATAAGTAGAGTCATACATTCCAAATAAGAATTTTTTTCTATCATAAGTTGAAACAATTCCTACTCCTCCATGCCTATGAACAATATTATTCATTTATTGAACGAAGATAATTTATATTTAAAGATTTATAGCATTTAATCTATATATTGATAAAAAGATAATTATTTAAAGTAAGAGTAAATTAATTTTCAATGGACATTGAAAATTTTTTTGATGATATTAAACCAAGAGTAATAGATTACGGAAGATATGCTTCGAACATTCAAAAGGGAGTACATTCGGAAGATAAAAAAGGGGAAAGTAATGCTGCTCAAGCTTTGACAGATGCCGATTTTATTGTGCAGGAAGGCTTATCAAGGTCCTTTTTAGGTTTAAATTACAAATTTAATTTAAGAGCAGAAGAAGATTCCCCCTATAATGAAAAATTTCCCAGAGAAGCTGAATTTATTGTATCTATTGATCCAATTGATAATACCCTTGCTTATAAAAAAGGTTTATCTGGCTACTGCATTGTAATTGGCGTACATAAAAATGGACATTTAGAAGCAGGTATGGTTCATACTCCTAATGATGGAAAGATTTATTGTGCAACACAAGATTGTTCTCAAAGTTGGATATATGACGACAATTTCAGAAGTGATTTTATTTTCTCTTGAAAGAATACCAACAATAATTGAAGGTACAGAAAAAAGCTTCGGATATTTTGCTGGAGCTGCTGTCCAAATGTAGTTTCTAAAGAATGGCGAATTAAAATCATTACCAACCATTTCCCACTTAAATTTCTTGTATGATTCCATAGATTTTCTAAATATATATGAAGTATATCAAAGCTAGGGCAAATTAAAAAACTCCCAAAAGGAGTTACAAATACTATACCTAGCCCTAATTATATACTTATCCAATTGATAAAAGCACTATAGAGACTATTGCAGCCACAATCCCCAAAATACCTATATAACCTAATTTCTCGCTAAAAATTAATACACCAATCAAAACTGTAGTTAACAGACTTAGAACTGACCAGATTACTCCCACGGTTGATAACTGATTCTTCTGTAAAATAGCTGGCAACCACGCAAGAGTCCCGAGTGTATAAGCTAGTATGATTAAAAGCACAAAACTTAACTTCGGTGTAAGAGCAAACTTTTTAGACAGGAATTCTCCTGCCGCAAAAAAAAGAGCAGAAAGTACTAACCAGTAGAAATAGTTAATTGATAATAAGAATTTCATTTATCAAAAAGTAATGGCGGAGCCAAGGGGACTCGAACCCCCGACCTTCCGCGTGACAGGCGGACGCTCTAACCAACTGAGCTATGGCTCCATGACATATTAAATTTTTCTCTGGTAGCGGAGAGTGGAATTGCACCACTGACCTTGGGCTTATGAGTCCCACGCTCTAACTAACTGAGCTACTCCGCCATGTCTTTTAAAAAAATCCTCTGACAGAGGAAATGATCTGTCACGATTATTTTGGTTGCGGGGGTGGGACTCGAACCCACAACCTCAAGGTTATGAGCCTTGCGAGCTGGCAATTGCTCTACCCCGCTATATATCTACTTGCGTAATTTAACATATTCTTAATCTTTTTTCAAGGGTTACAAAAAACAACACCTCCTGATTTTGGGAGGTGTTGTCTACTCCTTGCGGAGTATCGCTTGAGGAAAGAAGAAACTAGATTCTCTTCTTTGCAGTTCTCTTTTTAGCTTTGCGCTTTGGAGCTGCTTTCTTCTTTGCGACTTTTCTCTTCTTTGCCATTTGCGGCTTTCTCCTCGAGTGCACTATATTTTGGTGCTCTCGATAATTATTTTTCTACATTCCAAGCGAACTTGGAAGGTAGTGTCGAGGGGAATAAATACGTTCCGCGTTTCTGAGTTTTGTGTTTGCTTTCGTTTCTATTTGATTTCTAAAATTATTTTAATGCTAAAACCGTTATTTGTCAAGAGATTTTCTAACTTTGTCAACAGATTTCATTGCAAGCTTACGCAAATATTTTTCTGCATCTCTTTTGTTCTTTAAAACACCTTGTACTTGTTTTACTTTCATCTCTCGAATTACGTTCCCAACATGAGGTCCTGACTTAATTTTCAAAATCTTTTGAATCGTATCTCCGGAAACTAAATCTTTTTCCCAAGCTTGTCTTGCTTTCTTCCATTTATTAAACATTCTGTTGTAAACACTAAAATCTTTCTTAAGAACCCTCCCCTTTTCATCAGTTCTAACTGAAGCTTTGCTATCTGCTAATCTTAAACGAATTAAATCACCAAAATCTTCGTTTTGTGCCCATTTTACAAGCAGTTTAATAGATACATGCATTGATCTGGATATATCCATATGATGCTTAATTAAGTATCCAATCTTTCTTTTTTCTTCTTTGCTAAAAGGAAAAGTCTTTGCTATTGAGAGATTATTCTATCAAGTTCTTCTTTGATTCTTTGCGCTGATGTTTTACGAATTAATTTAGAATTCTTTTTAATGACTGATAAGTCTTTTTTGTTTATATTAAATCCAAGCTTTGCTGCAAAACGAACAGCACGAAGCATTCTCAATGGATCTTCCTTGATTCTTTTAAATGCTGAACCAACAAACTTAATTTCTTTGTTCTTTAAATCCTTTAAACCTTCATGCCAATCAAGAAACTCATGAGTTGCTGGGTTGTAATATATTGAATTAATCGTAAAATCACGACGCTTAGAATCTTCTTTAACCGAAAGAACGAAAGACACCTTGCTTGGTCTTCTGGAATCAGAATACATTCCTTCTTTCCTAAACGTTGTAATTTCCACATTCCCCTTAGGACTTACAACTCCTATGGTTCCAAACTTCTCCCCTGCTTCATAAATTTTAAATCCATGTTTGTTTAAAATCTTTTTTGTTTCAAAAGGTTTAGCAGAAGTTGCAATATCAAGATCAAAACCAGAGATCCCTAAAAGCATGTCTCTGACAAAACCACCAACAATATATGTTTCGTATCCTTGCTTTGAAAGCAAAGAGCAAATTCTTTCTGCTTCTTTCATATATCAACAGTATATCAAAAACCGCCATCAGGCGGTTTTAAATTATTGATTCAATATTCCATCACTACTACCATGATGACCACGGTGTGTTTTCTTTGCAACCTTAAGTCTAACTAAGCTTCTCTGAAGCGCTGCTTCTGTTGCAGCAAATTCTTCTTTAGACAAAGTGCTTGCTTGCTGCATTGCTTGTTCTGCTCGTTTCTTTGCTTGTTCTGCTCTTTCTGCGTTAATCTCATCAGAACGTTCTGCTGTATCTGCAAGAATGACAATATCATTTCCTGGTCTTACTTCGATAAAACCACCTGAAACAGCAATGTGTTCCTCGTCTTTTTGATGTCTTACAACTAGTTCTCCTGGCATTAAAGAAGCAATTAACGGAATGTGATTTGGCAACACAGTTATTTGTCCCATCTCAGTTGGACATGTCAAAGAATCCACTTCTTTAGAAAAGACGACTCTTTCTGGTGTAACTATTTGAAACTTAAGCTTCATAATTAAGCAGTAACTTGATCAATTGAACCCTTCATGTAGAAAGCCTGTTCTGGCTTGTCATCATGTTTACCTTCTAATATTTCTCTTACACCTCTGATTGTTTCTTTCAAAGGAACATATTGTCCCGAAGTACCTGTAAACTGTTCAGCAACGAAAAATGGCTGAGAAAGGAATCTTTGCACTTTTCTTGCTCTTGCAACAGTTAATTTCTGTTCTTCAGAAAGTTCTTCAATACCTAAAATGGAAATAATGTCCTGTAAGTCCTTGTATGCTTGCAATGTTTTTTGAAGCAAACGTGCTGTTTCGTAATGTTCTGCACCAACAATCAAAGGATCTAGGATTGTTGAAGAAGAATCCAAAGGATCAACAGCAGGATATATTCCAAGTTCTGTTAAAGCACGGTTTAAAACAACAGTTGAATCAAGGTGTCCGAATGTTGTTGCTGGAGCTGGGTCTGTTAAGTCATCTGCTGGAACATAAACAGCTTGAACTGATGTAATAGATCCCTTGTTAGTTGAAGTAATTCTTTCTTGTAACTCACCCATTTCAGATGCGAGTGTTGGTTGATAACCAACAGCAGAAGGAATACGACCTAACAAAGCAGAAACCTCTGAACCTGCTTGTGTAAAACGGAAAATGTTGTCTATGAAAAGAAGAACATCTTGATTTGCTTCGTCTCTAAAATATTCAGCCATGGTTAAACCAGACAAAGCAACACGAGCTCTTGCTCCAGGAGATTCATTCATTTGTCCGAAAACAAGAGTTGTTTTCTCTAAAACACCTGATTCCTTCATTTCATGATACAAGTCATTTCCTTCACGGGTTCTTTCTCCAACTCCTGCGAAAACAGAAACTCCGCCGTGTTCTGCAGCAATGTTTCTAATGAGCTCTTGGATGATAACTGTTTTACCAACACCAGCACCACCGAAAAGACCGACTTTGCCACCTTTTAAAATTGGAGCAATAAGGTCAATGACTTTAATTCCTGTTTCAAGAATTTCATTTTTTGTTGATTGTTCTTTAAAAGTAGGAGCATGTCTGTGAATTGGATCTTGTCTTTCACCGGAAATCTTTTCTTTACCGTCAATTGGATCTCCAACAACATTAAACATTCTTCCTAATGTTTCTTTTCCAACAGGAACTGAAATTGGTCTTCCTGTATCAACAACGTCCATATTGCGCTTTAAGCCATCAGTAGTATCCATTGCAATTGCACGGACAATATTTCCTGAAAGCTGAGCTTGAACTTCTAAAATCAACTTTCCATTTGCTGTTTCAATCTCTAATGCGTTGAAAATAGCTGGAAGTGTTCCTTTGAATTGAACGTCAACAACAGGACCAATTACTTGAGTAATGTGTCCAACTGTTCCTGTATGTTCTTTTGTAGTAGCTTTATTCATATATTTTAATTATTGTCCTTTCGTTGTTCTTGGTTACTTTTCTCTCTATACTCTTTTTCTAATCGTATTGCTTCTTTTAAGTTCCATCTCCATTTCGGCTTTTCACCTTTGGTGTAACAGATGAAGAAAAGGATTATGGTTGCTGGGATGAAAACAATTACGTAGCTTGTTAAGAAATCGCTCGCAGAATGTATTTTCGGATCTATCCTTAACACTGGCCAGACAAGTACTAATACATATACCAGAGTGATGAGCCAGCCTTGCCAGGATATTGGTACCCAGCCCCAGCCAAAAGATTTTGCTCTAAACCAAAGTTTTTTGTTCTTTTCTTCCATATTATTCTAAAGCTATTCTTCCAGCTGTAATTTCAGACAGCTCCTTAGTTATATTTGCTTGTCTTAACTGATTGTATGCAAAAGTTAAATCATCAACCAACTCTGTTGCAGCATCTGTTGCATTCTTCATCATAATCATACGAGCAGAGTGTTCTGAAGCATCACTTTCTAAAATCGCTTGATATATCTGAGATTCTAAAATTCTAGGAATTAAATGCTCCAATACCTTGTCTGGGGTTGGTTCAAAAGTATATTCAAAATGTAATGGTCTGCTTTTGTCATGCTCATCAGATGTTGTCATCGGAAGATCTTTCTGATGATTTGTGTTTGTAAATGGCAATATCTGCTTTATGACAGGCTTTTGATTGATTGTAGAAACAAAGTGTGTGTAAACTAAAACAATCTTTTCATATTTCCCGGAAAGGTATTCAGAAACAATCATTTCACTAATTGGTTCAATCTCTTTAATACCAACTGTTTTGTCATGTTTTGGAAAATCAGCAATAATGTTCTGCTTTGTTCTTGCTAATACTTCCCTACCCTTTTTACCAACAGAAACAAATTCAGCAACCAATTCATGAGCCTCAACATATTTCTTTAACACATTGTTTAAGTTTGCATTAAAACCACCGATTAATCCTCGATTTGATGTAATTAAAATTATCCCAATTTTCTTTGGATCAATCTTAGATTCTGGTTTTTGTAAAAGCTTGTGATATTTAGGATCAATCTTAGAAGAAAGGTTAGAAATTATCTGCCATGCTAAATCAGAGTAAGATCTGCTTGCAAGAGTTGCTACTTGTGCTTTGCGCATCTTAACTGCTGAAACCATTTGCATAGCACGAGTAATCTTTTTAGTACTCTTGATCGACTTTATTCTTCTTTTAATTTCTAATGTTCCTGCCATGTTTTAAGCTTTAAAGCCTTCTTTAAATTCTTTAATTCCCTTAACAATTGTTTCTTCGGTTGCTTCTGTCCAGTTCCCTGTGTTTATCTCATCTAAGACATAGCTACCTTGTGTAGCTAAGAAATTATGAAACTGTTCTTCAAATTGGTGAACTTTTTCAACTGGAACATCAGCAAGGTGTCCATTTGTTACTGCGTAGATTATGGCAACCTGATTTGCAACTGACATTGGTCTGTATTGACCCTGTTTCAAAACCTCTGCTGTTCTAGAACCAAGATCTAACTGTTTCTTTGTTGTCTCATCAAGATCAGAACCGAATTGTGCAAAAGCCGCTAATTCTCTGTATTGAGCCATTGTTAAACGAAGTTTACCAGCAACTTTTTTCATTCCTTTTGTTTGCGCTGAAGATCCAACACGGGAAACAGAAATACCAACGTTAACAGCAGGACGTGTTCCTTGATAGAAAAGGTCTGATTCAAGGAAGATTTGTCCATCTGTAATGGAAATGACGTTTGTAGGAATATATGCTGAAACATCTCCAGCCTGTGTTTCAATGATTGGAAGTGCTGTGATTGAACCACCGCCGTATTCTTTGTTTCTTCTAGCTGCTCTTTCTAACAAACGAGAATGCAAGTAGAAAACATCTCCTGGGTATGCCTCACGTCCGGGTGGACGTCTTAGCAACAAGGAAATTTCTCTGTAAGCAACAGCATGCTTTGAAAGATCATCGTAAACAATCAAAACATCTTTACCTTGATCCATGAAATATTCACCCATAGCAACGCCTGAGTAAGGAGCAATGTATGACATAGCAGCTTGTTCTGAAGCACCGGATGAAACAACAATTGTGTAATCCATAGCACCACGTTCCTGTAGCTCTGCAACAATCTTTGCAACCTTAGATTCTTTCTGACTGATAGCAACGTAAATACAAATGACATTCTGTCCTTTTTGGTTGATGATTGTATCAATTGCAATTGCGGTTTTTCCAGTCTGACGATCTCCAATGATTAATTCTCTTTGTCCTCTTCCAATTGGAATCATGGAGTCAATTGCTTTAATACCAGTTTGTAGAGGAACAGAGACTCCTTGTCTTGTTACAACACCAGGAGCTACTTTTTCAACATTGTAATATGTGTCAGCTTTAATGCTTGGTTTACCATCTTTGGGTTCACC
>VMFF01000002.1 GCA_007375915.1 Candidatus Doudnabacteria bacterium Gr01-1014_77 | reverse complement strand
TTCTGTTCTTAGGACCATCAGGAGTTGGAAAAACAGAAACATGCAAAGTATTAGCAAAAACCGTGTATGGTTCAGAACGCTCTTTCACAAGAATAGACATGTCAGAGTTTAGCGAACAACACACTGTTCAAAGATTGATAGGAGCGCCTCCTGGATACATAGGTTTTGAAACAGGCGGACAGCTAACAAACGCTATATCAGAACAACCATATTCCTTAATTCTTCTTGATGAAATAGAGAAAGCACATCCTAAAATCTTTGATATATTCCTTCAGGTGTTTGACGATGGAAGATTAACAGATGGGCAAGGAAAAACAGTTAACTTCACAAACTCAATAGTAATAGCTACTTCAAACCTTGGTATTGAAGAAATAGTTCAGGCTTTTAAAAAGGGCGTTGATGTTTCTTCTGCTTCTTTCATGGAAAAAACTCTAATGCCAATCTTGATGAAAAACTTTAGAACAGAGTTTTTAAATCGCTTTGATGCAATAGTTGTTTTCAATCCTTTAAGCATAGACAAACTTGTAGAAATAGCTGAATTGGAAATTAAAAAAATTGAGGAGAGAGTAAAAGAACACAATATTCGATTCAATATCGACCCTGAGATATTAAAAGAGAAGATACAAAGCATCAATGATTTGCGCTTTGGCGCACGTCCCGTTAAACGTTTTGTTGAACAAACTTGTGAAAGCTTAATCGCAATGAAATTACTAGAATAATATGACACAAGAAGAACTACTAAAAGAACCTGAACAAAAACAGGAAAACAACAACGAACACGTAGAAGCACATTCTACCAGCTTTGATGCGAACAAATACCAAAGGCTAATTAAAATCCGCCTTGAAAAGCTTGAAAACATAAAACAATTCATCCCTCTAAAAACATACAACCTTATTGCTGAAAAACTACACTCTGAAAGCCAGGCATTAAACAAAACCATAACAGTTAAACAAAAACAGGCTCAAATACAGAACCAAGAGCAAAGCCTTCCAAAAGCGTTTTTTGAACTACAATTAATGAAACCAAGAAGCATTAGGATTGATTAATATATGTCTACAGAAAACAAACAACCATACGAGATTGAGATAGGGACAAGCAAACACCGAGAAACAACCAGAATCATTGGTATGAAAAAAGCTGATCGTTTTAGACATATGTATATGATAGGAAAAACAGGGACAGGAAAAACAACTCTCTATCAGAACATGGTGTTACAAGACATTAAAGCTGGTCGTGGAGTTTGTTTTGTTGATCCGCATGGTGAAGCAATAGACTTCATACTACAAAGAATTCCTAAAAACAGAATTGATGACGTTGTTTTGTTTGATCCTGCAAACACTGACTTCCCTGTTGGTTTAAACCTTCTTGAATGGAAAGATGAATCAGACAAAGACTTCCTTGTTTCTGAAGCTATCCAAATCTTCTACAAAATCTTTGATCCTGATCAAACTGGAGTTATTGGTCCTCAGTTTGAACACTGGATGAGAAATGCAGCCTTAACAGTTATGGCTGATCCTGAAGGCGGAACTCTTTTAGAAATACCACGTTTGTTCGTAGACAAAAACTTTGAAATGAGCAAAAGAAAGTTTCTTAAAGATCCGATTGTTCAAGAGTTCTGGGAAAAACAAATGGCTAAAACAGCAGAATTCCATCGTTCAGAGATGTTGAACTACTTTACCTCAAAGTTTGGAAGATTCATGACTAACACAATGATGAAGAATATCATTGGTCAAAAAAAGAGTTCATTTAACATTCAAGAAATCATTGATGGGGAAAAGATCCTATTAATTAACCTTTCTAAAGGAAAAATCGGTGAAGTTAATGCTCAGATGCTTGGTTTAATCTTAATGACAAAACTTCAATTAGCAGTCCTCAAAAGAGCACATATTGAGCAGGAAAAACGCCATCCTTTCTATCTATATGTTGATGAGTTTCAAAACCTATTAACCGATGCTTTTATCTCAATGCTTTCCGAATCAAGGAAGTATGCTTTAAGTGTTCATCTAACAAACCAATACATAGCTCAACTCCCAGAAAACATTAGAAATGCTGTGCTTGGAAACATAGGTACATTAATTACTTTTCAAATTGGAGCACAGGATGCAGACTTCTTAAAAAAAGAAATGCAGCCATTAGATGAAAACGATCTACAAAATGTTCCTCTTAGAGAGTTTTATATAAAGACAACAATTGATGGGGCTCCATATCCCCCATTTATGGCTAAAGGGAATGCTCCTAGCGAAAAAAACAAAGAAGAAAATTATTCAGAAGTTATAAAAACTTTATCAGAACTTAGGTACGGCCAGATCATCATATAGATTAAAAAATTATTAAACTTTTTGACTAACGAAAAGGTTTTCTTTTAATATTCAGGTATGAAGATTTTGCTGATCGAAGATGAGCTAGCTATTGCAAAAATCATTTCCTCTGCACTTAAATACGAAAGAATAACCGTTGATATAGCGAGATGCGGTAATGCAGGACTACGAATGGCAGTTGCAAATAAATATGACCTAATAATCCTGGATTATAAGCTGCCGGATAAAAATGGAGACGAAATATGCTTGCAACTACGCAATGCAAGCTTTGATTTACCCATTATTGTTCTCTCTGCAATAAATGATTATGAAAACAAGGTTAAACTCTTAGATGTAGGAGCTGATGACTATATAACTAAGCCATTTGAACTAGCAGAACTTTTTGCAAGAATAAAGGCAGCATTAAGAAAACAACGAATTGAGTTTGGAACAATCCTTTCGTATGATGATCTTCGATTAGACTTAAAAAGACACTCTGTTGAAAGACAAGGCAACAAAATACGACTCAGGGACAAAGAAATCAAAATACTAGAATATATGATGAGACATGCAGAACAGGTTTTAACAAGAGAGATGATCTTAAGTTATGCGTGGGGACCAAACACTGAACGATTCACTAATGTTGTCGATGTGCACGTCCACAATCTAAGAGACAAGGTTGATAAGCCATTTGGGATACATACGATCCAAACAGTGAATAATATTGGGTATAAGCTGAGCAGGTAGCTAGTTATTCTTTGGTAGTCTTTTTGTGGCTGTATAAACAAAGGCTTCGCCTATCTTCCAAACACCTTTTTCTCTGAAAGCTGGTATATTCTGTCGTTTTGCGGCATTAATCATCCCAGACGGCGAAAAGTTATGTGCTTTTGTATAATCAGACAATGTAATTATCTTTTGACCTTTCAAATATGTTATTCTCTTACTAAATGACTCCATCAAGGCTAAGGAAATAACTTTTTCCATTGCTTTAGTTTTTTTGGTATGGTTGTATTCTTTAAATGCATTATAATATTCTTTCTTTTCACGATCACGAATAATAATTATTGGAAAACCAATCCTCTGTAGCTGAAAACAAATAAGTACGCGTCCAATGCGACCATTACCATCATTGAATGGATGTATGGTTTCAAAATTCAAATGGAATTTAGCGATCTTGTCCAAAAAATAATCTGATAGATCGCCTGTATATTCAGTAATAATTGTTTCAATCATTCTCTCAACATGTTCAGGTGCCGGAGCAACATGAGTTCCAACACGAACATATTCGCCGGTCTTTCTAAAACGTCCAGCGATTACGTCATCAATCCCACCAATGAGCATTTGGTGTAACAGCAAAATTACTTCTTTGCTAATTTCTGTGTCTTGGCTCTTGTTTCGAATATATCCAATGACTCTTGCTAAATTTTTGGCTTCAAAAACTTCACGCAAAGAAACATCTCTGGATACTTCCATATCTAAAAGAATTTTTTCTGTCTCTTTCAACGTAAGAGTAGAATTTTCAATGGCATTCGAATTATAAACGCTCTCTGGTATTTCAGCGTCATCTATTATTGCCAACAGTGATTCTTTACCCTTACGCAATGTGTCATATTCACTTTTTAATAAAGTGAGCCTGTTTTTTATAGGTTTGCTAATAGCCATAGATATTTTCCATTACTATCAGTATTATACACAATTCACGCAAAAACGTCAATATTTAGTGAATGAATGGCATTTTATACCCTCCATTCACTAGTTTTTGCTATGTTGGTTGTATTTTAGTGTAATGCCAGGTAAGAGTTTCTAAAATCTCCTTGATTGTTCCGATTGGTTTAGGAACCATAATCGCAATATATCCTGGATACACTTTGCTAATTATCCAATATTCTGAAAGGTTTTCAAAGGTAATCATATTGGTTACAGGACTTTGAAAATTAGATGGGTTGAAACTTAAGATATTTGTTGTAGTTGTACACTCAGTACATCCACTGGTCTTTTGAAAATACTCTTTCCAAACCTCTTCAGAAGACGAAAAACCTGCACCATCATTATTAAAAAACAAGATCCTGCCATCTTTCTTTGTTTGAATATCTGTAATCTTAGCGCTGTTCTCGCTATTCTTAACAATTGTTGCTTTTGATGGATCATAGCTTAGAGAATACGAAACATCAGTAAAATAACCCTCGTATCCGCTATACCAGGTTCCTGTAAATGTTTCTTTTTTTGGTTGCTCTGTTTTGTTGCAACTCACTGCCAAAAGTGAGAATAGCAAAACTAATAATATTTTTTTCATATGCCTCCTTTTAAATATGTTAACACTGAGGTATAATTAAAGCAATGGAAATACAGAAAGATAAATTAAAAAAGCTAAACCAACTACCTGTTAAGATTACTGATTGGGTTGGTTCAACAAAGTCGTTAATTCTGCATACGGCTCTTTTCGTTTTAATATTTGCTTTAAGATTTTTTAATGTTTCTACGAATGACATTCTTTTGATCTTAACAACAGCTGTTTCCCTAGAAGCAATATACCTTTCAATCTTCATTCAAATGACTGTTAACAGAAACACACAAAGCTTGGTTGCTGTTGAAGAAGACATCGATGAAATTCAAGAGGATGTTGAAAAGCTTGAAAAAGATGTTGACGAGATTCAAGAGGATGTTGGTGAAATCCAGGAAGAAGAACATGCAGATACGATTTATGAAAGAAAAAACGCAGAACTGCTTCTAAACATCGAGTCAACAATGAAGCAACTAACAAATGATATTGCAGCCCTAAAGAATCAAAAAAAGTAAGCTAACAGCTTACTTTTTTAAGAAGTTTGACTTTCGTTGTATTTATACAACAAAAAGATTGTAATGGAGGTGAGTATATGGAAAATGGACCTACCGTTAATCATGTTCGTGGGATCACACCATAACCCATTTGCATCAAACAACCAAATTATAAAAGCTAGGATAAAAACAGCAAGCCCAGCAAACCACATCTTCATTTCTCTTGTTTTCTTCGCTTTCCAAAGTGATAACTCAAGTATTATTGCTATTAATACAAAAGCTCCAAAAACAAAATCACCAGAGAAAGATTTAAAATATAATATAGCAAACATCCCTAAAATTACTGCAATTATTTGAAAAATCAGTAATTTTTTTGTTTTAATCGAAAAAAGCCTTTTGACTGAAAGATAAATCAGAAGATTCACAAATATTAACATTCCCAATAAATCTAGTAACTGGGATAAATACGTATAACTGGCATCATAACCAAAAGATAATAAACCTACTAATATAGCAATGTAACCAAAAGGTTTTGAGTATCTAGTTTTCCGATCTAAAATAATAAACCCAACCATTAAATACGATAAATTGCTCAAAGCATAAAACGGCCTTTTAATTATTCCATCAAAAGCTTTTTCGCAAAATTCGATAGTTGGATTACCTAATAAATTCATCACTATACAAAATTACTGACGGCAGAACAAAATAATAATAAAGCAAAGCAATTATTAACCAATAGAATGAAAATTTAAGACTAACAATTCCTTTGTAATTAAACCTTTCTTTCGAGTAGTCCCACAGGCGAATTTTTTTAACTTTAAGGTAATAATAACCAAAAACAAACTCTACTCCTGTTGTAAGAACAAGGATCAGAACAACTTTAATGACCAGATGAATTTGCCAGGTATAAGTTAAATACAACCCTATTGTAGAAAGCCCATACATTTGAGCATTAACCAACAATGGTTTGACTAACTTTTTGGCTTCAAACGATCTGTACCCTAACTCTAAAATATAGCCAGCAAAAAGACCAACTAAATAATTAACAATGATTTGTATAACCATAATAGTAAAAATCGCCTCAAAGGCGATTTTTAAATAAATATTACATCTGTAAAAACTCTAACACCTTGTGAACCAAAAAAGCAGGCCAGACTAGAGCCTTTAAAACTCCTAGTAATCCATCCACAAATGATGTTGCATTCTGGATATAATATACTGCCGCACCAATGAGACCTAGCCCATAAACAGCATTAGAAGTTGCGTGATCTTTATGCATATTGTTTAATTAATTAACTATATTCTAACAAAAAATACTAATGTTTGCTAGGTTTTTCGGAGCTGACTAGTAAAAATATTTTAATTTTGATACAGAAGAATCAAGTCATACAAAACGAGAGACCCTGCAGCTACGGAAGTAACGACAGGGTCAGATCTCGCCAAAAGCGAGGAGAGCGAGGAGTGTTCCGAGCGTCATCAAATCAAGCATTTCACGGCCTTCTTTGTATCCGTTTGCAAATTCGATCATCACGTGCTGACGAATGAACACAAACAGGAAAACAGACAACGCTCCTCCGATAACCGGAGCTGCACGCGAAACGGATACGAGCAAAGCCATCAGAGCGATGACAACACTCACCGTTGCCACGTCCCTTCCAAACATAACTGGGATAGTGACCTTGTGCCCCCTATCCACATCGACATCGCCGATGTCGCTCATGAGTTCACGAGCAAAGATGAGACAGAAAGTCATTTGAGCTAAATACCGCAGTTCAGAAGAGTAGCCACCAGGCAAACATGCAGGATAGAAAATCACTGCCGATGAAAGCATCGCCACTGTAAATGCAGGGAGTAGTGGGATCTTAATAATCGTAACTGAGTAGAGCCACCCTACCAAACCCATGAATACTGCGAGTGCAAATGCTTGCCAGCTGAAGACGAGAAGTCCAAGACTCAAAACTCCTGCTAGGCACCATAACTGGATACTAAAGCGTAGGTACCTACTCGGATTGTTGTGAACAAACGTCTTGTCTTTCAAAACATCTCTGTCACGGTCGCAGTAATCGTTCCAGACCATGATAACCCCAACCATCACAAAGACGGTCAAGGCAACCAAGATCATGTATACGATATTCTGTGTACCAGTGAGCCGGAAACTTGTCAGTGCAAGAAGCACCGCAAATATTCCTTGCTTGGGTCGCATGGCCCAGAAATACTCCACGGTGTCCTCCTTTGATTCAGTGTCTTGATATATTAGAGCACTTGGGGTATAAAATCAAAAACACTAGCATTTGCTAGGTTTTTTGATAGTTGTATAGTAAAAGATATTACGCTTGAAGCATGTTATCGCAAATTTGTAACGAACAAAATTACAACCGCAAGGGCTAACCAACAGATCGTGTAAATGAACAATCGGACAGCTTCACTCTTCTGATTATTAAGATACATAAGTAACGGTTTACCCAACAATAGACTTGATGTTATAGCTGCTGAAAGAACAAAGAGCATCAAAAAACTAATTGGACCAACTATACTGCTCTTTCCTCCAAATATCTTTTCACCGTTTTGCATAACTATCGCTACTGCTGATACATAAACCACTGTGCCTAGTGCATTTAAAAAACTTCGTTGTACAAGTTTGTTCATATGAGTGTCATTAATAAATACATATACAGCATAACAAAAACTCGCCCATTAGACGAGTTTCATTTATATATTTATGGGGTGGGTGAAGGGACTTGAACCCTCAGGTCTTCCGCTCCACAGGCGGACGCTTTAACCAATTAAGCTACACCCACCATGATATTAAAAAACCCTTACACAGATTTGTAAGAGCCGATTGGTTGCTTGCTGTGTCAGGCAACGTGAGTATTCAAGGATTTACTTAAAACAGTATACCCCAGAATACCCACATAAGTCAACGCTATTTCAATCCCTCTTCCACTGCCTGGAACATGTCATCTCCTGGAATACCGACAAATGGCTTGTCATTAACAAAGAATGTTGGTGTTGCATTTACTCCTATTGATTCAGCAATACTTCTGTCTTTCAGAATCTGATCCTTAAACTTTTCACCGCGAACTGCTTCTCTAAAAACATTAACATTCAAACCAAGCTCTGTTGCATACTTTGTATATATATCGAGCGGATCAGGACTGTTTTCCCACTCTGCTTGATTTGTATATAGCTTGCTGTGCATTTCAAAATACTTACCTTGTTCCCCTGCTGCCAAAGCTGCTTCTGAAGCAATCATTGCATTTGGATGCTGTGGTAAAGGAAAACTTCTGAAAACAAAATTAAACTCTTTGTTGTCCTTGTACTTAGCTAGTAGTTCCTGAACCTTTGGTTCAGCTACAGAACAAGCTGGGCATTGATAGTCTCCAAACTCAACAACATTAACTTTAGCTGTCTTTCCTTCTCCCTGATAGTTAGTTTGATATACTGCGCCATCAAGCAAAACATTCACGCTTGCTGTTACACTTTCTCCACTAGATTTTGCAAGAAACATTCCTAAACCAACCAAAATTACAATTAATAATCCAACTCCTAAAAGAACACCGATTTCTTTTTTCATAGTTATCTCCCTTTATTTTCTTTAATATATATTACCACGCAGAAGGCAATGAAACCAAAAGCAACAAAAGACATAAACGGAATATTTATGAACCCTAGCCATTCAACATATTTAGTAGTACAAGAAATACCACTTAAAGAACAACGAGCCAGAGTATCTGGTATAGCACCTTTTGTTAAAAGAAACTGATAAAAAGCGATTAAGCCACCAATTACAGTGAAAGGAAGCACATAATCTGCTATATTTCTGTCCTTCTTAACTATAGCTATGGCAATAATGAGAACCAATGGATACATTAAAATCCTTTGATACCAGCAAAGAGTACAAGGCAAAAAATGTTTAACTTCACTAAAATACATACTACCTACCAGGGCTGAAAAAGAAGTTCCCCAAGCAAAATACAGGACATTCCTTTTAAACCAAGACCAAATCATATTCATATCGTTCAAGTTATTAATTACACCTTTAATTATACCATTAAGTTAAAACTGAAGACGACAAACTTACATCTAGACCATTGTTTGACAAGCTAATATCCGTTGTATATACTTTGGATATGAAAACTATCATCAATATTAAAACAGACAAACAAGTCAAAGAAAACGCCCAAAAAGTCGCTGCAGATTTGGGACTAACTTTAAGTGCGGTTATAAACGCTTCTCTAAAACAGTTTATTAGGAGCAAAGAAGTATATTTTTCCGCAATTCCAAGAATGACGCCAGAACTAGAAGAACTTATTGGGAGCGTTAAAAAGGACTATGTATTGGGAAAAAATATTTCCCCTGTCTTTAGTAGTGCCAAAGAAGCTCTTGATTATCTTAACTCTTAGACCAAATGCAGGTTGTATTTCATAAAAACTTCAAGAAACAAACAAAAAAACTTAAAGCCTTAAAAACAAAGATAGAACAAAGGCTCTTTTTATTCATGGAAGACCCCTTTAACCCAATTTTGAACAATCACCCTTTAATCGGTAAATACAAAGGGTATCGCAGCATTAATATAACCGCGGACTATCGAGCGGTTTACGAATCCATCAATGATGACTTGGCTTTTTTCATTACACTAGACAAACACAGTAATCTATACAAATAATTAAAAACTACGACAAATTCCGACCAAACTAAACTTGTTGACTTTTTAACCAAAATATGCGAGAATAACGGGGCGCAAGAGTGCGCTTTTAATTTTAAAAGACACAATGCAAAGAGAGCTAATCAGAAACATCGCAATAATAGCACACGTTGACCACGGCAAAACAACATTAGTTGATGCCATGCTTAAACAAACACACACGGTTAAAGACGGACCAGAAGGTGCTGATTTAATCATGGATTCAATGGACCTCGAAAGAGAACGTGGTATTACCATAAAAGCAAAAAATGCCAGCGTTCTTTACAATAACGTTAAGATAAACATAATAGACACACCAGGACACGCAGATTTTGGCGGAGAGGTTGAAAGAACTCTTAAAATGGCTGATGGTGTTCTTCTTCTTGTAGATGCAAAAGAAGGCCCTATGCCTCAAACCAAATTCGTTCTTAAGAAAGCTTTAGAACTTGGTCACAAAGCAATTGTTGTCATAAACAAAGTTGACCGTGCTGATGCTCAAACAGAAGAGGTTGTTAACAAAACCTTTGATCTTTTTGTTGATTTAAAAGCAACAGATATCCAACTTGATTTCCCAATCATCTATGCATCGGGAATAAATGGAGTTGCATCAATACATCAACCACACCACCCAGGAGCAAAAGCATTAGAAGACTTACAAAGCTCTGATCTTGTTCCTCTTTTTGAAGCAATAATAAAACATATACCAGTCCCAACAGTAAACGCAGAAGATCCTTTTGCAATGTTAGTCCTTGCAATAGCATACGATTCCTACAAAGGAAAAATGGGAACAGGAAAAATACAAGCTGGAAAAGTAACTAAAGCCCAAAATGTTGTCCAGATAAAGACAGATGGAACTAAAGTAAACGGCAAAGTCGGAAACATCATGAGTTTTGAAGGATTAAGCAAAACAGAGGTTATGGAAGCAGTTGCAGGTGACATTGTTTCAATCTCTGGTTTTGATGATATCTCAATCGGAGAAACAATTGCAGATGCCGCAAATCCAGTTCAAATTGATCCAGTACATATTGAAGAACCAACAGTTAGAATGACTTTTTCTGTTAACAACTCCCCTTTTGGAGGAAGAGAAGGAAAATTTGTTACATCCAGAAATCTAAGAGAACGTTTAATGAGAGAGCTTGAAACTAACGTTGCTTTAAGAGTTGAAGAAACAGGAAGCACAGATTCTTTCCTAGTTTCCGGACGTGGTGAATTGCACCTTGGCATCTTGATTGAAACAATGCGAAGAGAAGGTTTTGAGCTTCAAGTCTCCCAACCAGAAGTTATATACAAAGAAGAAAATGGTGTTAAGGAAGAACCATACGAAATCCTCACAGTTGATGTTCCTAGTGAATATCAAGGTCCAGTAATTGAAGAACTTGGAAAAAGAGGTGGTGAATTAAGACACATGGAAACATCTCAATCAAATGAAATCCATGCTGAATACCTAATCCCAACAAGAGGATTAATTGGTTTAAAGAATTCTCTTTTAACAAAAACCCGCGGTACAGCAATATTAAACAATCTTTTTGATTCTTACAGACCAGTTGCAAATATAAATAGCGACACAACAAATTCACACGGATCATTAATTGCAGCTGAAACCGGTGTTTCAAATGCATATGGTTTAAACAATGCTCAGGAACGCGGAACCCTATTCATTGCTCCTGCTGTTGATGTTTATGAAGGAATGATTGTTGGCAAAAATAACTTTGATACAGATTTAGAGATAAATGTTAACAAAACGAAGAAGCTTACAAACATGCGTTCATCTGGAAATGATGATGCTATAATCTTAACTCCTCCGAAAGAAATAACTTTGGATTTTGCATTAGAATATATTGGCAACGACGAACTTGTAGAAGTAACACCAAAAAGCATTCGTCTCAGAAAAAAGATACTGAACGCAACCGAAAGAAAACGCGCAAATAGATAGGAAAAGAGCGGTATCCCCGCTCTTTTATTTTTCTTTCATCACCACCCTGTTAACATTGACACAGAGGGCTTTTTTTGGTTAACTGGTATATCAGAAACAAGGAAGGCTAAATCGCCCTTTGTGGCTGATTAGCTCTCTGACAGTACATAGGAGGAGAAGCAGAGTAACAAAACGCAACATAACCGCAGGTCCACCCCGTTCCAGGAGAAGTCATGCGAACGAAGTTGCAGTACCTCATGGCTGCACTCGCAGCCGCAGGAACGTTGTTCACGGCGAGTTGCAAGAAGGACTCACCGGTCGAACCGCTGAAGGCAGCAAGCATCGTCGCTGTATCCGGCAGCGGTCAGACAGCGCGCATCAACGTAGCGCTGACCAACGCCCTCGTCGTCAAGGTGCTCGACCAGCACGGCGCTGCGTTCTCAGGCGCCTCGGTCACGTTCACGGCAATCGGCGGAGGCACGGTCACTGGAAATGCCACCACCAACGCCTCGGGCAACGCGCAGACCAACTGGACACTCGGCAGTGCGCCGGGAAGCCAGTCGGTTAACGCCTGCGTCGCGGGCGTCACGACATGTGCGACGTTTACCGCAACAGCGACTGTACCGATCGCTACGTCACTCCAGAAGCTGTCCGGCGACGGACAAACGGCTGCCGGCAACACCGCATTCGCGACGAAACCGTCGGTCAAGGTGCTCGATGAAACCGGTGCCACAATGGCTGGAGTCTCGGTGACGTTCACTGTCACTGGTGGCTCTGGAAGCATCACCGGTGGTTCGGCGACCACGAACGCCACGGGAATCGCGACTGTTGGCAACTGGCTCGCTGGTCCCATCGGAGGCATACACAAGCTCCGGGCGGCCGCGGCTGGTATTACGAACACCGTCGAATTCACTTCCACGGGCACACCGGCTACAATCGTCAACACGTACGAAGGGTGTGTCGACTGGTTGACCCCGCCGGCTGCGGTGGGGCGTCCGATCGACGAATGCCAGCGCGTGACACTCGAAACGCGCGCCGACAGTTCGACTGGAACAACCGTGGTCAAGGCGTTCTTACAAGGAACGCAAGGTCACACGGCCAACCAAACGAGCGCCGCCTCAGTCGGTGTCGACCTGGTTTCGAAAGCCGGTGTCACCCTCGGCGCAATCACTGGTATCACCCCCGCAATTGTGCAACCGGTGACGCAGTTCACTGGCGGCACCACACCGCCCACACTCGCGAATTCCTGGTTCGTCACAGGCACGACGACGCACCGCATCTCAAGCAGCAAACTCGGGTTGCTGCAAAGCGGTGTCGTTGGCTGCAACAACAACGTGGCGATAAACGGCGGGCAGATGTCGCCGAATGGTTTCATCACCTTCCAGACTTGCATGGCGACTGCATCTGGTGGTCTGACCATCAGCTACGTCGCCGACAAAATTTGGACCGCGAACGATGTCTGGTTCCGGCTCCAGTTCGTCTTCATCAACAACAACCAGGTCCCGAACGCAGCTGGTAGCAACAGCTGCGCGCAGCCTGGGATCTCCGGTGCTGTTGCACCGTCACTCTGCATTAACCCGCCCGCGCCGTAATTGGCTTCGGGCGAAAGCAAAGAGGGCCACTTCCGTAAGGATGTGGCCCTCTGCTCTTTTCTCCGGTTATTTCATAGCTGAATCTATGATCATAAAGAACTGGAGAGACGCTGGTCCTTGTGTTGTTTTAACCTCTAAGTCTAGAAGCTCTATTTTTCTTAATATCTCCAAAACTTTTTGTTCTGTAAATCTTGAGGCTAATTTTTTGTAAACAAATATTCTTCCTGGAGCATAGCCTGTAAGGTTAGCTATTTCTTTGTCAGAAGTTTTTTGAGTTAATAGCTTTTGAAAAACTAATATATTTCTAAATTGCTCTGAAAGTAAACCAGAGAGTCCGATGATTTTACTCTTTTCATCACTACCAGCATACTTGTCCATATATTCAACCAAAAACTTAGTAGCATTAGCCTTGTCTTTCTCCCCTATTGCGTTTGTAATCCTGAATATATCATCATCAGTGTTTTCAGAAACAAGATCTAAAACATTTTTTTCTGTAACAATATTGTCTGAAGCAAAGCTTTTTAATTTTCTTAATTCTGAATCAGCTTGCCAAAGATCATACAATGGTTCTGAATAGTTTGATGTATTGAATGAAACACCAAGACGGTTTAAAAACAGGTCCATTGCTTTCCCAGAAAGCTTCAAATTGTATTTCTTTGCTTGATTCTTAACCCAAGAAGAAAACTCTGAACCTGTTGGAATGTTAAATTCAACGACTTTTAAGTTTTTATTTGCTAGGATCTTTTTGGTTTCTGCTTTCCTTTTATCAAGTTTCTTCTCTAAGAACACAACGCTGTTTATACTGTTTTTAATATCATCTAAAATACTCTGATCAAATCCTCTTGAGAAGTAATCATATACACAGATTAACTTTTTACCACCAAAGAGCGTGCTATCCATTGCAGCCTGTCTAATCTCTTGTTCTGAGTCATAATCAAAAAAAGAAACAACCTCTAATGATTCTTTCTGTGCTGTTTTTTTTATCTCTTCTTTTTTGGAAAAGTCGTCTTCTCCTAAAAACAAGTGCGCCATTACTTACCTCCCTTGTTTTTACCAAACAAGTCTTGTTGTTTGCGCCCTGCTGAGCTTACTTTCGCGTTTATCATCTTCTGTAAATCACTTTGTCTAAGCATCCATTCTTGTCCAATTTTAAAGGCCGGCAGGTGCCCAAAACGGCACCATTCGTAGACTGTCTTTTTACTAACCCCGAAAAACTTGGATATTTCAGGGACTGTTAGGATGTGATCCTGCATATACCTCCAGTATATCAAAAAAACGCCTACAAGGGGCGTATATTTGATCTCTTGGTGGGTTGGGTGGGATTCGAACCCACGACCAATTGCTTAAGAGGCAACTGCTCTACCAACTGAGCTACCAACCCGCATATTCGTTTGTAAACCTAAGTGGTGCGCCCGGCAGGAGTCGAACCTACAGCCTTGTGGTCCGAAGCCACACGCTCTATCCAGTTGAGCTACGGGCGCATGTGTTTAAAACACTAAGTACAAACGTAATATTACCAAAGATTCGTTATTTTTTCAATGCCAAATTAAACCTTGTAATCAGGGCCTTGTTCTCTTAACATGAGATGATTTACGCTAGCAAACCTCTCTAAGCGACGATCGAGGTAATCTTTGGTTACCATACGAGCATTGATTGTTTTGATTTCTGTTTCCATTTCTTCGTATGTTTTACTCACAGTCATCAATACTAAGGATATATCATTATCAACCTGATCAAACCTTTGATCTACCTGCTCAAAGCGTTGATCTATCCCATCAAGACGTTTATGAACCTGATCAAACCTTTGGTCTATTTGCTCGAATCGCTTATCTACTTCTTCAAAGCGTTTATCCACCTGCTCAAACCGTTGGTCTATTTGCTCGAATCGCTTATCTATCAGCTCAAATCTCGCATCAACTTTTGCAAAACGTTTGTCTACTTCGTCAAACCTTTGATCTACAAGTTCAAAACGTTTGTCTACTTCGTTGAATCGTTGATCCATCTGGTCGAACCTCTCATCAACTAGCTCAAAGCGTTTATCCACCTGATCAAATCTTGCATCTATTTTCCTGAATTCTAGATGCATTTTGTTAAACTCTGAGCTTATCTTCTCGAACTCTTTTTTCATCTCAATATCCACAAAAAACTCCTATTAATATTGTTGGAGATTCATTGTAGCGCAAAGGTAAAACTGCAGTCAAAATATTTAATAACTAGTTAATATGGTATCTTGTTTTAACTTATACACATTACAAAAGCCGCCCAGTAAAGGGCGGCTTTTGATCTAGTTTAGACTTCTAGAAAAGTTGAGTATGAACTACTAACTATTTGCTCAATGTTTGAGTTGAAGTTGGTAAGTTCTTAACCAATACTCCGTTGGTCCAGTCAGTTGTTGTTGAGCTGTGAGCAGCTTTATTCTGGTCAGACCAGACAAAGCTTGCAGCACCAGCAACACCGCCGGTCAATGTGAATCCGAGATCGGAATCAGTTGAAGCGACGACTGCGTTTGCTGCCAATCCACCAGCTGTGGTTGTCAAAGTAATTGTTGTTTCTTCGATACCAGCGTTAGCACCTAGAGCTGCTGTGTTCAAGATAACTTGACCAACAGAAGCTTTGGTACATTTGATGGAAAGAATGCTTGCAATAGTTGTAGTTGTTGAACCACCACCGTTTGCAGCAGTATATGCAGCACAGGTCCATGCATCAGTTGATACTAAAGTACCAGTGATTGCACCAATTATGTTGCTTGTAGCACCAGTTTCAGTCAAGATTATTGTTCTGCCTGTGGTAATTGTACCCCAAGACTGAACTTCATCTGTTGTGTCTGATGTTAAGAATGTAGCTACACCAGTGTTTGTCTGAGCGTACCCAGAAGCCACTGTTACTTGAGCTGTCAAACGAATATCGTTTGCAGTTACTGCTCCGCTTGCGTCAACGTCAGCGTATGAAGCACTGCTATCAGTATGTGAAGCAAATGCTGCTGCTGAAGCTGCGAAAGTAGAAGGTTGAGCGATTTTAACAGAGATGTAATCGCCTGTTCCTACGGTTCCAGCAATTGTTGTTCTCAATTCATAGGTCTTAGCACCGCTAACGGCCTGTTCTGAGTTTGCAACAAAGATAATAGTACCAGCTGTTCCATTGTCAGCTTCTACGCTGCCAGTGTATGCAACAGTACCACTAATCTGAGTGTTTGTATCAGAATTCCACAATTGAGTTGTGGCAAGAGTATCTGTACCACCGATGCTTCTTGCAACTGTGAATACAAGTTTCTGCCAGCTAATTGCTCCAGTTCCACCAGAAGAAACGGTGAACTTGGATACAACCTGTGTACCTGCTGCCAAAATTGAAGTTGGCAAAGTTACGTTTGTGATTGTAGGAATTGCATGGTAAACGTACATAACGTTACCAGCTGGGTCGTTCTCGATTGAAGGACCTGCATCGTTTCCTGAAACATCAGATGTTCCATTTGAGGAACGAGATGTGAAGGAAGTCAATGTTGTAAGCAATGAAGAACCTGCTGTACCAGAACCTACGCCTACTGAAGACATAGCTAACTGGACATCAAGAACTTTAGTGCTGTTTGCTGCTACTGCAATGTTCAAACCACTGAAGGTTAGAGTTGCGGCACCTGGTTTTGAACCACCAGTTACTGCTACACCAGCGTCCATCAAAGTAACAGTTGAAACTGCAGAAGCGTCTGCTAGTGTCAATGTTATATCAGTGATTGTGAATGAATCATTGACTGCATTAAACTTAATAGCTGCTGTTGTTACTGTACCTGAATCATCAACTATAGCTGAGTCAGGAGTTGAAGCGTCAGCAGTTGCTGTCAAAGTTCCGTTTGCAACACCAGTAACTGTTTGACCCAAGAAGCCGTTAGCATCTTTGGTTGTGTCAGAGTTGGTATCAGCATAAGTGGTAATACCAGATGATGCTGTTATACCAGTGACTGTCAAACGAGTAATGATTGTGGCTGTAGACAATGCAGAAGAAACAGTTGCATAAACTTCAATTGGCATTGTTTCGTTAACTGCCAATGTTCTGCTTATGGACCATGTGTTATCTGATGCAGTTACAGTTCCTTTAACAGCTGTTGTCTGGTTACCATACTTTACGTAAACGTCTGTTAAGACAGTTTCTTCAGCAGTAGTACCAGTAAAGTCTATCTCAAGAGTATTGAGGTTGACTGCTTCAGTGCTGTTACCAGTTAGGTTGTAAGCACCTACTTTGTATGCTGTTTGAGGAGCAACAACTGTCTGGTTTGCGTAGGTTGACTGTTGAGTCAAGCTCATAGAACCAGAAGCAATTGTTAAGCTATTACCTAATGTGTTGTCAGAAGTTGGCACATCCAAGGTTCCTAAGGATACCTGTGGAATTGCGTTGTTTGCTGATGTACCACCGATCAACAAAGCTTGGACAGCAGTAACTGTTCCAGCTGCAATGTTGTCAGTACCTTCAGAGTCTACAATGTCACCACGAATTTCAACTGTAGCTGGTGTACCAGGGACTACTGTGAAGTTTGTTGTGAATTGTGTTCCAGCACCTGATGCAAATGTTGCAGCAGCTGGGACGTTTGTTGTGCTACCAACTTGTAAACCGTTAACTAAGATTCTTACATTTCTCAATGTATGTTCAGTAACAGTTCCACCAGTTGTTATAACACCGACTCTCAAGGTTTCAACCTTGATTTGTTCACCATAAGCGGTGAAGGTGTACTTTGCCAAAGATTGGTCAGTTGAACCCAAAGTAACGTTCTGAGACTGTGAATCAGTTGCTTTAACAACTGTCATAGAACCAGCGCTAATGGCAAATGTTGCACCACCATCCAATGGGAATGCAGAAGCTGTTGCTGTAACACCTGCATTGTACTGAGTATCAGTTAATGAGATGTCATAAGCACCACGTAGAGAGAACTCTACATTTCTTCCAGAACCACCGATAACATCTGCTGTTACCTTCAAAGTTCTGTTGCCTGTTGTCAATGCTTTGCTAAAGCTAAAAGTTACATAGCCATTAGAATCCAAGGAAGCTGCTGAGCTTACCTGTACTCCATCTACAAACAACTTGAAGTTATTGACGTCAGCAGAAACAATTGAGCCAACTTGGCGCAATGCTAATCTTGTCATCAATACGTCTCTTGTTGAGACAGTTGCTGTTGATTGCCAGACATTGATGTCTGTGCCTGGGTTTGTTGCACCAGATTGAGTAACTGCACCCAATGCTACAGTAGCTAAAGTAGCTGTTGCAACAGTGTGTAAGTTACCTGATACAGGAGTGCCACTAACAGAGTTAGAACCACTCATTGCTGATGTTAACTGAACACCGACTGTTTCACCTGCTGCTGCAGTTGAAAGGATGTCAGCTCTTACAGCAACGGTCTTTGAACCATTAACTGTAAACAAACCATTTGCGTTAGTGAAGTTGATTGTGCTTCCAGATGAGACTGATGCTGAATCTGTAAGTCTTGTTGAACCGTCAAAGAGGTAGACATTGTTCAAAGTAGCATCTGCTGAAACGCCAAATCTCTTCAAAGTAACTGCGGTTACTGTACCAGTACCGTAGAAAGTGAAGTGAGCCAAATCAGCTACTGCTTCGCCTATTACTAATGTTCTAGTAACTGGCATATCTGAAGCTGCGCTTACAGATAGGTTACCAGATACTGGGGGAATGTTGACTGTTGAACCTGTTGGGTTCAATTGTCCTGCTACTCTTGCATTCATAATTCCAGAGCTCATAGCAATTGCTGAGTCGTAGCTGTTTGCAGGAACGACTTTTGCAAAGCTGTAACCCCAGGAATTAAATGTTGAAAGAGAAGGAATGCCCATTTTTCCACTTGCTGTCATTAAGTAAACTGTACCTTTGTCGTTTACTAATGTACCAACTGGGTGGGACATTGCTGTTGTGCTGATATTTGAGCCTTTTGCTAAGAAAGAAACATCACCAGCTAAGACATTCTTGTAAGAATAGCCTAAGCCTAAGAAGTTTGGTTCTGTAGTAAAGCCTGATGGCATTCCGTTAACCATCAAATATACAGTGCCTTTATCATTGATAAGGGAACCATCTGATGGTGGAACGAAAGAACCAGTAGGCAAAGCCAAATCCTCAGCGGAAGCTGCTACTACATCTGCCCAGGTGTTAAAACCATAGGACAAAAATGCGCCAGCAGAAGTGTAAGGTTGTTTCTGACCATTGCTGTTTATGAAATAAACGGTTCCGTTAGAAACTACGTTTGTTCCAGCAGAATGAACTGCAGCTGAAGCCACAAAAGGGACAGCAGCTAACAACATGGCTGAAGTTGAACCTATTGCAAAGATTTTCTTTGCTAAAGAGGTTTGCATGTTTTACTCCGTTTTTTTAAACGTATGATTAATTGTTCATATGCGACAATCAATCTTTGTCTAAAAAAAGTGTTATTAATATATTTTCTGTTTCAACTAGCTTCTGGCAAGCCTATTACAAGGCCTTTCGCCTAGAGATCGACCAATCTTCATTAATAAAGAACACTAGACACTCCAGTGCTAGTTGCGTATTATTTGACGCCTATCTTAGAGCGTTGTTACACACTCTATATATTGATTCAAATAACCGCCCGGTTCCTTTTATACGTACATGTGCGTGCAAACACAATCTGCATAAAAAAACCAGGAAAGTATAACAAAGTCGCTTAAAATCCCCTATTTAAGCGTGGTTGGTTCTACTTTCCTGATTTCTTTGACTCCTAAGGTATTCAGCAGAATGCCCTTGAAAATGGTTATGATGGTACAAATCATAATGTGGATAAACCTGGTACAAAGGTTTAAGATGAAAGCATTATATAATCTTTTGGTAATATTGTCAAACCATAACAAAACCCCCTTTCGGGGGTTTTGTGTTTACCTATATTTAGTGACTTAGATGTAAAACCAACTTTTTCAGCTAATTTAGTTATCCATCCTTCATGACGATCTAGTATATATCTACTTATCAATGACTATGCCCCATGGTTTCAAATGAGAACAACCAAAAATTCTTGTGGACAAAAAAATGCGGATATTCCGCAATTTAAATTCATTGATATCTGGAGCGGGTAGTGGGAATCGAACCCGCGACTTCTCCTTGGAAGGGAGGCGTTTGACCACTAAACTATACCCGCATTTGCTTATAGGCTTCTTCGATCCAGCCCATAATTCTTCTATGTAAGATTACCCCAAATTTTATTTTTCCACAACTCTTAATTATTAAATGCGCTGTTCCATATTGTAGCTTATGTTTTTTCGAAACTGACTTGTTTGTCCTTGTATCTATGTGACTCTTAAAAAACTGACTTAAAGGTATACCAGAAACTTTGGACCAATATGCCCTGCATTCCTTTTCATCAATATCTGGATACGAATGTACCCTTATACCAAAATTTTCTAATGGAACATCACAAATATCACTAAACCATTTAACAGCACTTTTAATTATTTCTGGATTTGAGTTTATAACCCGGATGTTATCATGGGTCTTTGAACCCTCGCCCATATAAATACCTAAACCCAACATCCATTTATCTCTTTTGGAAAGCTTACCTAATTCTCTTGCTGCCGATGTTTTAATCTCTCTTGTGTTCCTGATCTTTGCTTTTCTGCGCATGACAGCAGAACGCAAAGGTCCTTCTTTCATGCTCTTTCTAACTTCTGAGTTTGGTCTATACGGTAAATTGCCAAGCCAATTACTAAGAGTACTTTTAGGCACTCCTGTTCTTCTCTTAATGACGCTGTACGACCAACCTTCTTTTCGTAGCTTTAAAGCCTTTTGTTTTAAATGTGCTCTCACAAAACCTCCTAATTTGAACTTAAATAAAAACCGGAGAAACCGGAATTATTTTGGTCGGGAACCCGGGACTCGAACCCGGAACCTCTCGCTCCCAAAGCGAGCGCTCTAGCCAATTGAGCCAGTTCCCGTTAAAGTTTGGCCAGAAACTTCTGGCCAAACATATTTCTAGTTATTCGCTTTTTACCGCTTCTTTCAAACTCTTGCCTGCTCTGAACTTTGGAACTTTTGTTGCAGCAATCTGAATTCTCTCTGTTGGGTTCTGAGGATTTACTCCTGCTCTTGCTGCTCTGTTACTTACGGAAAACTGACCAAACCCAGTAATGTTTACTTCGTCACCTTTTTTAAGAGTTTCAGAAATTACATCAACCAAGGTATTAAGCATTCTCTCTGCTTCTGATCTTGGCAGAGCAAGCTTTCCTGCAAGGCTTTCTATTAGTTCATTTTTATTCATTTCTTTTGTACTGCTTTTCTTAAAATAATTCCCCACTAGTATACCTTAAGCAGAGGCCTTTTGGCAACCGCTTAATGCTTGATTAATGTGGGAAGAATTTCTTAAGTAGGAGCATCAAACCCAAGCCACTAAACCCTGATATCCCAACTACAGCTAATCCTTTTCGAGCGGTTTTTCGAGGAACCGGATCTTCAGTAGACTGTGCTTGCAAATCAATCGTTCCGCTGTTTATTAACTGTCCTAAAGCATCAGGTTGTTCGACCTTTAAAGTATCTTTGGTTGTCCCAAGGTTAGCTCTTTCAACATCTGATGTTGTATTTGTTGAAATGCTTTTGCTTTTCTTCGGTTTCTTCGTGCTTGTCTTTTTTGTAGTCTTCTTGGGCTTAACTTCTTTTTTTGCATTTGTATTCTTTGCCTTAGTCTGTTTTTTGGTTGCTTTTTTCTTGGTCTTTTTCTTCTTGGTTGCTTGCTTTGGCTTTGTTGTGGTTGTACTACTTTGAGATTGAATCTCTGTTGTTAATTCAGCGCTCTCAACAGACTGTGCTTGAGCATGTACCGGTATTTCTTGTGCTAAAGCAATACTTCCAGTTAGCAACACTGTTATTGCCATTAAGGCAATTGTGATATATTTCATATTTCTCCCCTCTTTTAATGACAAAACAAAAAGACCTTCTTTAGGAAGGTCTTTTTGTTAGAAGTCGACTTTACTCTACCTTTAAAGTCTCTTCAGGAAATAGTTTTTTATAAAGAGTTCCCAACACACCGTTTACGAACTTGCCAGATGACTCTCCACCAAATGTCTTTCCTAATTCTACTGCTTCGTTTATAGCGACTTTTGGAGGCACCTGCTTTTCATAGAGAAGTTCAAATATTCCGATGCGTAAGATATTTCTATCAACTACTGTAATTTGATCCAATGGCCATTCTGGAGCAGTCTCAATAATTGTTTTGTCTATATCTTCAAGATGAGATTCAACCCCGCCTAACAAATCATAGATGAATGCAGTATCTTCCATTCCTGGAGCCAGCTGTTCTATATTATGCTTTGCTAAATCTTTGAGTTGTTCTTTTCTACCGTTAAAATCCCACTCATACAGGGTTTGCATTGTTACTGTTCGTGAGAGATGTCGGTTTGCCATGTTTCTCGGTTATTTAACTTTACGGACCTGACGTCCCTTGTAAAAACCACAGCTCTGACAAATTTCATGCGTTCTTGTTGGAGCGCCACAGTTTTTGCAAGCTGCATATATCTTTGCTTTTAAAGCATGGTGAGATCTTCTCTGGTCTCTTCCTGATCTGGTCTTGTGCTTTTTTGGAACACCCATAGTTTTATGATTTACTATTAATACGCAAAAAACATTAAAAACTTGTTAACAAAATATTAAATATGCAAAACAAAAAGACTCGTGCCATAGAGCCTCATAAATAAATGCTCTTACACAAGCCTTTTGGGTTGCCCCCAATCCGTATGTACGAAATCAGGAGCCATAACTAATATTTTGTTTTAACTCGGAATATTAACTAAATATTGGTACTTTGTCAAGAGCCTAAAGCAAGGCGTCAAAAAAGCAGACAAACCGGTTGGTTGCTGCTTTCTTGCTTGTTCCCAGGTAAAACCTGGGGTTGCTCGCCCCGAGCGCCTCGGGGCGAGCTTCCCTGGTGACCCGGCGCCGCTGTTGCTACTGCGCGGTGCCGCTGCCGTCGGACTGCGTGGCAGGCTTGTCGGTGCCCTGCTGCGCGCTGCCGTCGCCCTGGGTCGTCGCGTCAACGGAATTCGGATTCGTCTGGGGCTTGCGCGTCCGCGGTCGGCCGGTGCTCGTCGTGGTCATCTGGGTGATCCTCCTTTGGAACGTGATCCTCCGTGTCTGGACCTTAGTGCCAGAACGAAGGTTTTTCCTACAGCCACTCGCCCTCTGGGCTCGTTGTTACTTCCGCTTCGCTCTCGCGAGCGGCTGCAGGAATATACTGTAGAAAAAGCATATTAACAATAAAATAGCACTCCTGTCAAGGCTCCAAAAGGGGCTTAAAAGTGCTAGAATAATACAGTAATGGCTATATACATTAAAAAAAGCAGTTTCCTGCAAAGAAAAGAAACTCTTTTCATTCTTCTGTTTGTAATAACTTTGGGATTGTTTTTGTTTCTAAGCTATTTAAGCCAACGAGACATTGATAGCTATTCTTCTCTTTCTGATTGGATGCTTTTAATTGTTCTTTTAATTCCACTTGGATACTCTTTGGCAAAACTCTTTGAAAAAAGATCTCATAGATTTTCAAGAGGAATTTGGGGAGAAGAAAGTATCAAAAGAGAGCTTCTCAGATTACCTCATGACTTTTATGTTTTCCAAGATCTTTCTTTAAGACACGGTGGTGATATTGATTTTGCAGTAATTGGTCCAACAGGAATTTTTGCAATTGAAGTTAAGAGTCACTACCATCCAAATGCCGGACAATTGCACGCTTTCTTAAACCAATCACATCGCGGTGCAATGAAGTTAAAACATTTCATTAATGCATATTGTAGAAAAAAAGTTTGGGTAGAAGCACTTTTAGTTATGCCTAATAACAGGAGGGGTGGAATTGAAAATACTTCTGCTGATGTTTCTTTTGTACATAAAGATCAGTTAGTTGATTTAATACTAAACAGCTACAAACACGCGGTTTCGGAACCTGGATATATTGCAGAAATAATAAAGAAAGTTTAAATAAGTGTAATCTAAATACCCTAAAGAGCGTTCTTTAGGATGTTTTTCTGTGCTTGATTTTTTAAAATAGATGTGGCAATATGCAATGAAACCCCCACGCAGTATGCAGTAGATTTTCACCTCAACCTGCGAGGGATCGCAGGAGGAACCATGTACAAGGAGTCCAAGCCCGAAGGCCCAAGCATTGGGCTGATCGCGTTTGTCATCGTCATCGTGGCTGTCATCGGTTTCTTCGTGGTCAACAACCTTCCCACGAAGAAGTCGGCCAACAAGACGCCGGCCGCCGCGACCGCTGTCGACACGAAGGCGCCGTGAGCACCACATGAGGCCCCCAGACGAATCTGTCTGCGGGGCCTCGGTTCATTTTAAGGGTTGAATTTGCTCATTACTTGCCTTCCCTTGTTTCCTGGGTGAAAAGCAAGTTCATCTTTTTCTAGCACTATACTATCTTGTAGGTGTATTTTTTTTGTCTGTAATTTTCCTGCTATGTTTTCTAAGAAGTCCCCTACTTTGTTATCTAATATCTTTTCAAATATCTTTGCTATCACTGATGCTTTTGGTGTTGTGTACTGAACAATTTGTGGTTGAGCTAAATATTCTTTCATCCAAGAAAGGTTTGTTTTTTGAAACTCATAGATTTCACCTCCACCAAAGTATGGGATTAAAGAGATATATTCTACTGCTGAATATATATGCTGTTCTCTGTTAAGTAGTTTGCCTTGTTCTATGTAATGGTTTAAGCAAAAACGGTTTGCTGTTTTTTTACCATGCCTTCTGACTCCTAATATCTGAAAGTATGCAGTAAGAAAAAGCCTTGCAAGCCAAATTCTGTTTGGTTTGGTTAAAACAAATATATCAATGTCACTTGTTTCTCTTGTGTTGGTTATTGCTTCTGAACCGCCAACCGCAATCCCTGTTATAAACGGGAGGTACTTAATTTTAGACAAATATCTTTTTGTTCTTTTAAGTCGTTTGGTTGCAAAAAGATTATTCTTTAGTCTTTGTTCTGAGATTTCATCACGTCCTGTTAAATAGTAGAAACCATTTGAGGTTTGAATTTTGTCTTTTAAATCTGTTTCTAGAATAGTGAGTATTTCTGAAACCGTTGCTTTTGTTCCTCTGTCTGCAAGTAGATATTTGTGTATTTCTAAAAGCGTCAAAGGGTGATTTTGAACATCAAAATACTTTATGGTTTTTAATATTTGTTCAGCAAGCATTGTTAAAATATATGAGTGATGTTATCTGCTTCTAACTCTCTCCATTCATCATAACCGTCTTCTTTGAAGAAACGCATTCTGTGTGTTTTCTCTGTGTCTGAAAAAACATATTCAGTTCTAGCGCTATCCCCTTGTCTGTGAGAATAGTGCATCTTTTTTTCTAATACCACAGGCTTTGTTTCTCGTATTAACCTAAATCTCCCTTTGTCATTCGTAAACTCGAGGATTTCCTCTGTTCCCTGTTTTACTAATCCATCGGCTGTTTCAGCAGTTAAATCCTCTGTCCTTAAATCCACGTCTCTAAAGGACTTTTTAGCATGTTCTATCAGCATGTTCCATTTATCATCTTGCATAAATGCTCCTTGTTTAAGGCTTCTTTAAGCAGTATATCAAATTAATGGATTAAGTCTTAAAACTAAAATTTTTCACCTTTGACAGCTTGTTTCTGGTTATGCTAGTTGTAGCATATAATTAGAGGAAGAGATAGAAATATATGGATTTCAACGGGTTTATAACCAAGATTCAATTTAAGTTCAAAGACAAGGACAAAGAGCTTTTAGAGCGTGCTTTTAAGTTTGCTGTGGATGCACATAAAGGGCAGAAACGTTTTTCCGGAGAAGAATATGTCATACACCCTCAAGAAGCTGCTTTGATTCTTGGAAGGATTTTCCCGAATGCAACAACTATAGCTGCAACACTTTTGCACGATGTCCCTGAAGATACAAAAGTTGGTCTTTTAGAAATTGAAAAAGAATTTGGGAAAGAGGTCGCATCTTTAGTTGATGGAGTAACTAAACTTGGGAAAGTGCGTTTAAGAAACAGCAAAGACAAATATTATGTTGAAAATTTACGCAAGATGTTTGTGGCAACATCTAAGGATATTCGTGTGATTTTAATTAAGCTTGCTGACAGAGTGCATAATATGCGCACCATTCAGTATGTAAAAAAAGAAAAACAAAAAAGAATCGCTGAAGAAACTCTTGAAATTTTCGCCCCTATAGCAAACCGTTTAGGTATTGGGGAATGGAAGGACGAATTAGAAGACTCTGCATTTGAGATTGCAAACCCAGAGGCATTTAAGAAAACTAAAGACATTTTGGAAGCTGCGCTTTCAGGAAGACAGTCTGCTTTAAAGAAGCTTCAAAGAGATGTTTCAACTATCCTTAAAACAGAAGGCGTTAAGTTTGAAGACTTAAAAGGAAGGGTTAAACGTGTTTACTCGCTATACAAAAAACTCCCCCGCT
>VMFF01000001.1 GCA_007375915.1 Candidatus Doudnabacteria bacterium Gr01-1014_77 | reverse complement strand
CGTTAAGGACTTCATTGCACTACCTAAACCAAATGGTTATCGATCAATACACACAACTGTTTTTGATTCTGAAAAGAATGTTTTTGAGATTCAAATACGAACTGAACAAATGCATGATGAAGCTGAACGTGGTATTGCTGCACACTGGGTATATGAGGAGGAGGGCAAAAGTGATGATATACAGAGCTTTAAAGTCCAGTGGGTTGAAGATTTACAGAATATGCAGGATGAAGTTAAGAATGCCGAGGATTTCTTGCAAGCTTTAAAGATTGATTTTTTTCAAGACCGCATTTTCGTTTTAACACCAAAAGGTGATGTTAAAGATCTTCCTGAAGGAGCAACTCCCATTGATTTTGCTTTTTCAGTTCACTCTGATCTTGGCTTCTTTATGATGGGGGCTAAGGTTAATGGAAAGATGGTGAAGATAAACCACGAGTTACACAGTGGAGATGTTGTTGAAATAATTAAAACAAAAAAGCCTGTAAAGATTTCACAGGATTGGTTAAAGCAGGTTAAAACATCTAATGCAAAGCATAAGATACGGCACTACTTGCATGAAAATCAAAGCGGGATATTTAACACCCTGAAAAATTTAATTCAGAGAAAAGAAAAGAACCTCAGATGAGGTTCTTTTTTAGTTATTCACCTAAGGTATGTCTTGCGTATGACGGAGTGTGTTGAATTAACTCTTCGTCTGTAAACCAAATTGGAATTTCTTTTTCAGCATCCTCTACTGATCCTGATGCATGGATTAAGTTCTTAACACCAATCTTTTTAACATCAGCATGTTTGAAAGAAATGTGTGAGTAGTCTCCTCGTATTGTTCCTGGAGCTGCTGCTTTTGGTTCTGTTGATCCAGTCATTTTTCTAACTAACTCTACAGCTTCGACTCCTTCAAAGACTATTGCAACCACTGGACCTGAAACTAACATTTCAACTGTTACTCTCAAAACATCAGCACCTTTTCTTTCACCTAGATCGTGGTAATGTCTTTGAGCAAGTGTTTCGTCTGGTTGAACCATTTTCATACCAGCAATTTTTAATCCAACCCTCTCAAATCTCTGGGTTATTTCCCCGACTAATCCCCTGCTAACTGCGTCTGGTTTAAGTAAAACTAATGTTCTTTCCATATTTTTCAGTTATTTAATTATTGCTTTGTTAATTAAAACAGGAGTCTTAGGAGCCCCGTCTTCTGTTCCGAAAGGACCTGGCTCTACAGGAACAGCACCGATTTTTTTAACAACATCTAAACCAACAGTTACTTTTCCAAAGATTGTGTATGCATGAGAAAGGTCTGTGCGTGTGTCTGTCATTATGAAGAACTGTGATCCATTTGTGTTTGGTCCTGAATTTGCCATTGCTAGTACTCCTTCAACATACCCTTCTTTGTACGATGGTGTTTCTGGATTTAGTTCATCCTCAAATTTTCCACCAAAAATACTTTCACCACCAGCACCTGTTCCAGTTGGATCTCCTGCTTGGATTACAAACCCATGTGAGACTCTATGGAATTTGATTCCATCATAGTATCCTTTTTGGATTAAACAAACAAAGTTCTGGACTGTTTTTGGAGCATCTTGATCGTATAGCTTGAATGAAATTTCACCCATGCTTGTTTGTAAGACCGCTGTTTTGTTTGCGATGTCTACAGCTGGCTTAAACTTTCCGTTGCTGTCTTTTTGTGATGCATCAGCACATGGATTGGTTTGATTCTCTGGTTGCTTGTTTTCTGTCTGGCTTACCATATCTTTTACTTCCTCTCTGCTCCCCCCTTTATTATTCTTAACAATCATTACTACAGCAACAATGACGATTATTGCCGCTATTACACTCGAAATTTTAACTGCATTTGTCATCTTGTATTTTACTTAATTACTTGAGTATTTTAACAAACTATTAAACATCTTTCAACTTTCGCATTAAAGCTTTGTAGAAGAGAAAAATACCAATATACGAAAGGATTAAAGCACTTGCTTGGATCTTGAAATTTAAGGTTGAATATTTGAATGAAGAAAGTGTTGAAACAACGAAGAAAGAATAATTTAAAGGGATCATAAGAATCTTTGCAATCAAAGAACCAAGAAAAGGTATACAAACCAAGTATCCTAAAGCAAGGCATATCGGAAGGATAGGGAGAATTAATAGATTAGATAGAGGTGCAACTACTGAAAACTGTTGAAAGTAGTACAGAGTTAATGGAATAGTTACAATTTCAGCTGCTAAGGTTGTTGCAATAATGGTGCGTATTTCAAATCTTTTTGGGATATGGATTTTTTCAAGAAGACTCTCTATTGGTAAAACAAAAAACAATATTCCTAGAATTGAAAGAAAAGAAAGCATAAACCCAATGTCATACTTTATGATCAAAGGGTTCAAAAAAACTAATACTCCTGCTGTTAAAGCAAGAGCAGGAAGAAGTGCATATTGTCTACCTAAACTTTTCCCAAAAACAAAGATTCCAGACATCAAGGCTGCTCGTATTACACCAGCTGCAAAATCAGCCATTACAATGTAAAGAAAAGCAACTGCTAAACAAATTGCCCATGCTTTCTTTTTACCGATATATGCCCCTAGTTTATTGCAAAAAAGAAGTATTAAGGTCAGTGTAAATCCTGACACCGCGATTATGTGCGCCAGCCCTGCTTTAGTAAACTCTGTTATTGTTTGTTCTGAAAGTAGCTCTTTTTGTCCGACTAAAAAGGAAACTAAAAGACCAGCTTGCTCTTTAGGGAGTTTGTCTTGAAATTGTTTGTAAACCCAGTGTTTAAATTTCAAGCTCCAGAATATTGCTGGATTAGAGTTTAAAGTAAAACCTTTTGCTTTTGTTAAAACAAAGATTTCAGGAGAAGAAATTTGTGCATAGATGTTTTTTGACTGAAGATATCTTTTGTAGTTAAAATCATCATCGCTTCTTGGTTCTTTTATCTTTCCACTAACAAAAACAGTGTCTCCGTAAAAATACTGATCTCTTGTGAAAAACGTTGTTAAAAGCATTTGATCAAACCCTTCTGGCTTTAAGGTTATTCTCTTAAACTTTTGCTTGTATGTTTCTGGGTCTTTTGTGATTGTTGCTTTGAAGAAAACCTTTTTGTCATAATATTTGGAGTATTTACTTTGTTCCCAAGAAGAAATCTCAGCTTTTAGGAAACCCAGTAAAAAGAAGGCTAAAAATATTGATGGTATTACAAGACTCCTCTGTTTTAATTTAAACGAACAAAGCAATGCAAGCACAAAAACAACCAAAGGTAGTATTACCTCGGTCTGTTTGCTAACTCCCAAGAATGATCCTAGAAGGAAAAAACTAATTCCCCAAACAAAAATGCTAGACTTGTTCATTTTGCAAGTCTAGCATCTTGAGATTAAATATTTCTTAACTATTTCAAAACTTTCTTTAATTCCTTAAGTAAGTCTTTTTGTTTAATAGTCTTTTGTTTTCTTGTTTTTAAGTTTCTTAATGTAACAGTTCCTTTTTTTGCCTCTTCTAAACCAAGTAATATTCCATACGGGATATTTTTTGCTTCTGCAAAAGCAAACTGTTTTTTCATTTCAGCAGATGTGTAGTAAAGCTCTGAGTTAATACCTACTTTTCTTAAGTCTGTAACGATCTTTAAGTATTCTTTTTGGAGGGATTTTTCCATGTTTAACACCAATACTGAGACAATACCTTGTTTTTTAACTAACCCAAGGTCTTCCATTGCTGCAAACAAACGATCTATGCCAATTGAAATACCAACAGCAGGAACATCTTTGCCAGTAAAAAGCTTGATTAATCCATCGTATCTGCCACCACCTGCTACTGAACCGTATTTTCTAGAATCTATTGTTTCAGTAATTATTGTTTCAAAAATTGTTGAAGTATAGTAATCAAGACCACGAGCTAAAGAAAGATCTATTTCAACGTTTTTTGTCCCAAAAGCTTTTAAGGCTGTGAAAACACTGTTTAACTCATCAAAGCCTTCTTGTCCTTGAGGTTGTTTAAGGATGTATTTGTTTATGAATGCTTTTAAAGCACCAACATCAGGAACTTTTGTTGAGGCAAGAGTAATTAATCCTTCGGCTTCGTTTGAGCTTAATCCAACTTTTTCTTTTAATTCTGAAACAACGTCTTTTGCTCCCACCTTGTCCAACTTATCTATCGCTCTTATTGCATCCAGCATTTTATCCTCAGAAACACCTGCTGTCAGCATTATTGCATTTAATATTTTTCTGTTGTTTACTTTAACAACAAATTTTTTGATTCCCAGATCTAAGAAAATCTGCTCTACCATAGCAATACATTCTGCATCAGCAATACCAGCAGGTGCCCCAACAACGTCTACATCACATTGATAGAACTCACGGTATCTTCCTTTTTGTGTATTCTCTGCTCTCCATACTGGAGCAATCTGATATCTCTTGAAAGGCTTAGGAAGATCATTCTGGTATTGTGCTGAAACTCTTGCTAGAGGAACTGTTAGGTCATATCGCATAGCAACGTTTCTTTGTCCGTTATCTTTGAAGCGATACATTAATTTTTCACCCTCTGTTCCGTATTTGCCTGCTAATATATCCTCATATTCTAAAACTGGTGTTTCTAGTGGCTCAAATCCAAAACGCTCAAAGACTGCTTTGATTTTTGAAAACATGATGCTTCTTGGAATCTGATCTGTTGGCAGATAGTCTCTGAAGCCCTTTAGATTTCGTGGTTCTATTAATTTCATATGTATATTTTAACAGAAAAAAACCGGCTTTGAAACAGCCGGTTTTCATATTCCTTTTCAGTTATTTCTTTAAGTAAGAAACAACAACTGATGTTTGGGTGTCTTTTTCAAGTCTACTTATGACAACATTAACCTCTCCTGATGCATCTTTTGCATAGATTGAGGACACAACTGCTCCTTCTGACTTGTTTACAACCTCATATTTATTCTTTTCAAAGAAAGACATGTATGCGCTGTATTCATCTTTAACGCTCTTGTTGGTCTTAAAGCTTGCTGTGTATTGATTCTCAGTCTCATACTTTATGGTATAGCTGGACTGGGTTTCAGCTGAGCTATCAACTATTAATGCCTCAGGGAAACCAGAAACGATTTTTCCCTTAGGAGCATCAGTCCTGTTTATCTGTTGCTGTTCTGCTTGTTTGTTTTGCTTATCATTGTTCTTTAACAAAAGCATTGATATTAAAGCGATTGCTAAAAGCACCACTAAACCTACTAATATTTTTTGTTTGTTTTCCATCATTTTTTGTTTCTCCCCTAATATTTTCTAGTGATATTAGTATATCACAATTAAAAATCTATACCCCTAATTGCCATGATCCCCTTATAATATGGATGCTTAATCATTTTTACCTCAGAAACTAAATCTGAAACCTCTATTATCTTTTTGAAAGTATCGTGACCTGTATATGCCAAATGTAATTCTTTTGGTTTTTTTGAAATGAGGCTTAACACATCTTTTTCAGTTATGAGTTTAAGTTCAAGAGCTGAAATGAGCTCATCTAGAATTACGAGTTGGTATTTTTTTGATTTAAATATTTTCTCTGCTTCTTTTAATCCTTGTTTTGCAGCTTTAATGTGAACCTCTCTTTGCTTTCTATCACCTAATATTCCAACAAACCCAGCTCCAACTTGTTTGCTGTCTATTTTACCAATCTTGCTTTTTTTATTTGCATTGAAATACAGAAACTCATTTGAAACAGGCCATTCCCCACTTTGTAAACGGTCTCCTTTTTTAGGTTGCTTTGCTTTAACAAACTGCAAGATTGAAACATTCATCAAGGCTCCAGCAGCACGCGCAGCAAGACCCATCACTGCTGTGGTTTTTCCTTTTCCTTTTCCGTAATAATAGATGTTTAAGCCTTTGGACATGATTGATTTGAAATTTTTTTATTGTTTTGCTACATTATTTCTGTCAGGTCTACGTTCCCTATGAACTCGTGTAAATTCTCAAGCCCCGAGCAATCGGGGCTTTTGATTACCCAAATAGGTCTCTTGGCATTTTAGGTTTTCCCTGTATCTCAAAGCTCTTTTGTTTGGATGCGCTCCCCGACTTTATACTAATCAAGCTTTTTGGGATTTCTAATTCTTCTGAAAGAAGTTCTATGATTGCTTTGTTAGCCCTCCCTTCTATTGGCTCTTCATGAACCCAAACCTCTACTGCTGTATCAGAGATTTTCTTGAGCATTCTTTTTTTAGATTTAGGATGAGCTTTTACTTTTAATATCATTGGGTTAAAAAGAAAATCGCCTCTAAGGCGATTTCTTTTGATGTCTTAATTAACCGCACTTAGAATATCCGCAGATATCACATTTCATGCATCCCTCTGCCATAACTAGCATTGAAGAACAATCAGGACATATTGGCGCATGGCCATAATCTGCCATTGAAACCTTTTGTTGCTTAGGATGAAACTCTGCAACTGAGCTAACTTCTACCGGCCCTTCTGAAACTGTCATTTTAACTTCTTCTTTAAGATCTAGTTTTGCTGGTTCTGTTTGCTTGAATTGAAGCTGTAAGCTTTGTTGCTTTCTGTTTATATGCTTTTCCATTGTCTTTGCAATACCATCAGGCAATGAATAAATTATTTCGCCCTGGTTAAATGCAACTTCAGTGCTTCTAATTCCTTTTAACTGTTTGATTATTTCCTCTACAGCAACGCCTGATCTTAAGCCAAGGGAAATCATTCTGCAAAGTGCTTCAGATTGGGCTGCAAAGAAACCACCAGCTTTTCCAAGTTGTGCAAATACTTCAAATGGTCCATGCTCATCCTCGTTTATAGTCACAAAGAGCGAACCATACGGCGTGTTTAATTTGTATGTTGTTCCTTGCATTTCAATTGGGCGTTCTCTTGGTACAACTTCAAATTTAGTTCCGTTTTGAATGAGTTTTTTAACCAAGAACTTGTGATCACCAATTTGTAACAGGTCTTGTCCTTCTTGAACAATCTTAGTCACATGTGTTTCAATCTTTGCTTTTGCTTCTAGTTGTTCCTGAACGTCTTTGCCAAGATTCTTTACATCTGTTGCTAAGATTTGTTCATCTCTTGAACCATCTCGGTAAATGGTACCACCTTTACAACCAAGGTCATACATCATCTGGTATAGCTTTTTGGTATCTTCTACAGTGTAATTTGAAGGGGCATTACAGGTCTTTGAGATTGCTGAGTCTGTCCAGCGTTGAATAGCTGCTTGTACTTTTACGTGATCTTCAGGAGCAAGGCTCATTGCAGTAACAAAGTATTCTGGAAGTTCTTGTCCTGGATTTTGATCTAACCAGTCTTTAGCTAGTTTAATCTTTTCTTCGTGTACACCAAGTCTGCTCTTTCTAAAGTATGTCCATGAGAAGAATGGTTCAATTCCTGTTGATGTTCCAACCATTGTTCCGATTGTACCTGTTGGTGCTTGAGTCATAATAGTTACGTTTCTTACACCATACTGTCTAACTAAAGAACGAACATACTCAGGCATTGCTTTCATGTATCCGCTCTCTAAGAATTTTTCAGCATCAAACTGAGAGAAAGCTCCTTTTTCACGCGCAATCTCAACAGAAGTTTCGTAAGCAGTAACAGCAATGAACTGATATAGTTTGTCGATGAATTGAATTGCTTCATCACTGCCATATCTAACTCCTAGTTTGATCAACATTTCTGCAAGTCCGATTGTTCCCATACCAACTCTTCTTTCAGACATTTGTTGTTTGAAGTTCTCATCAAAGAAGTATGGTGTTGCGTCTATGACATTGTCCTGAAAACGAACTGCGTATCTTACTGTTTCTTTTAATTTCTGCCAATCAACTTCGTTGTTAGAAAGATGTTTTGCAAGGTTAACGTGTCCGAGGTTACAAACTCCCCAAGCAGGAAGCGGTTGTTCACCACAAGGATTAGTACAAGGTAATGCTGCGTAGTAGTAAGAGTTTGAAAGGTAGTTTGCACGATCAATGAAGTAAACACCAGGTTCTGCTGAAGACCATGCTGAGGAAATTATCTGATCCCAGATTTCTCTTGCTTTCATTGTTTTGTGAACAATGACTTTACCACCTAGTTTTTTCCATGCTTTTATATCACCTTGCGTCTTAGCCCATTCTGCTTGGTACAAAGGATCTGTTGTGTCTGGGAAAACTAAATCCCAATCAGCATCATTCTTTACAGCTTCCATGAAATCATCAGTAATACCAACTGAAATGTTTGCGTTTGTTATTTTCCCAGCTTCTCTCTTTGCATTGATGAAATCAACGATGTCAGGATGCCAAACGTTTAAAATGAGCATTAAAGCGCCTCTTCTAGAACCACCCTGTTCAATTAAACCCGTAACAAAGCTATACAAAGAAGCCCAAGACACAGAACCAGAAGATCTTCCATTAACACCTTTAACGTATGCATATCTTGGTCTTAATGTTGATACGTTTATACCAACACCACCTCCTCTAGACATGATTTCTGCCATTTGTCTTAGGGTATCAAAAATACCACCACGAGAATCCTGAGGACATGGAATTACATAACAGTTATAGAAGGTTAGGTTTTGACCGGTTCCTGCACCAGTAAATATTCTTCCTGCTGGAACATATTTCCAATCATCCATTAACTCTCTAAATTTACCCTGCCATTCATTTTGTTTTTCTGGAGTTTTTTCTACGCTTGCAATATGACGAGCTATGCGTTCAAACATTTGTTCAGGAACTGTTTCCAAAGGTTTATCTACATGCTCTATTGCACGTTTCTCTACTGTGCCATCACGCAAGGTTACTTCAACTTGTTTGCTAAACCTATCAACTGACTTAACTGTTCCAATTTCTCTCTGTCCTGTTTTTAAATTAACATTGATAACAACAGTGTCACCTTCTGCCAATGTTTCTTTTTTGGCATCTTTAACTGCATAACGATCTAGAAAGATTTTTTCCCCGAGTTCGGACAGGGCGTTCTTGGTTCTGGTTTGTAAATTTTCAGTCATTGTTTTTTAATTATTTTCTGTTATGTTATTAAAGTTTTTGCAATTCTGCTTTAAACTCTTCTATGTCCTCGAATTGCTTGTACACTGATGCGAATCTTACGTAAGCAACTTTGTCGACCTTTTTAATCTTTTTCATGACTATGTCTCCAATCTGCTCTGTAGTTATCTCTGGATCTGCAACTTTTTGTATCTCTTGTTCAATCTGTGATATTAGTTTCTTAAAGTTTTCTTCTGAGACCGGTCTTTTTTCAAATGCCCTCCTTATTCCCCGCTCTAGTTTGTCTCTAGAGTAAAGTTCTTTAACCCCGTCTCTTTTTACAACTGTTAGATCTAAGATTTCAACTTCTTCGTATGTAGAAAAACGAAAACCGCAGGAATTACATTCTCTTCTGCGGCGAATTGCAACACCATCTCCAGCAACGCGGGAGTCGATAACTTTTGTGTCTTCATGATTACAGTTTAAGCAGCGCATGGTCTTAAAATTTAGGTAATTTCTCGTTTTTTGAGCCGATAATAACTAGGCCTTAGCTCCAAATAAGGTTAAAAACAAACCGGGGAACATTAAGAATGTGCTTTTGTGTTTGTTTCAGGACACTATATCTTGTGTTCCTAAAAACATCTTAGCACCATATGTTGTGGTAGGCAAATATATCAAAAATCCAATAATTTCAACCTTTTTAAACAACTAAATCAAGTTTATCCACAATCGCAAAAAAACAGCAGGCCCTGGTACAAAATCTGCACCAGAGCCATAGCCTGTTTCTTTCATCCGTCCTCCTCCAGGGACGGTTTTTCCTCTTGTTAGTTGTGTTTACTTCGCGTGCTTCTGGGACTCCTCAAACAGGTACTCCATGATTCTGTCGTACGCTGCTTGGGTGCACTCACCGGCCTTGAGGTAGTACGAGAACACCTCGGTGACCGTGAATACTGGGTGAACGCGATACCCATCAGCCTCGAGTCGCTGCTTGCCGCCCTGCTCGCGGTCGATGAGCACGACGATGTCCTGGACCACCAGCTCGGCTCGCTGGAGAATGTCGATCGCGCGGAGCTTTGAATCAGCTTCAGTGATCAGGTCGTCGACCAACAAAACGATCTGCCCGGCGTGGAAGTCGCCGTCAACCAGGTCGCTAACGCCGTGACCCTTGGGCTCCATCCGAGGGGAAACGTGCCCCCGGGGCATCAGGAGCGAAAGCGCCATTGAGAACGGCGTGCCGGCAGTAGGAATACCAGCTATCAGCTGAAATGCACTGCTTCCTACGTTTTCGACCACCCGTTCCTTCATCATCTCCGAGGCCGTATACATGACCTCTGTGTGCGACTGCAACCGCCGCAGGTTGAAGTAGAACGGCGATAGCGGTGCATCGGGCGTACGCTCATGGAGCTTGAGACGAAAACCCTTGCCGCCCGGTGACTTGTCAGCGCTCATGATGGCACCGATAGCCCAGAGGGCGTCCAAAAAGCTCGTGGTGGCTTCGTTCTGCCAACCCCCTTCGTTAACTATCATGCCCCCTCCGTTGCGGTTAGTCGCCGGCTGCGAGCTGTGCCTTGGTATCGTTCATGATCTGAGCGAAGGCTGCTCCAGCGTTCTGCGCCTTGGTGACGTCAGATCCAAGCACGATGCGCGTAGCACCGAGCTTGAACGCATCCCACGGCGTGACCACGCGTTGCTGTCCGCGCATCTCGCTTCCTGGCATGCGTACACCAGGAACGTTCAGGCACACGTCCGGATGCTCCTTTCGGAGCATCTCAACTTCCTGTCCCGAACACACCAGAGAGCGGACTCCTTGTTCGACAGCGAGACCAGCGAGATACTTGACCTGCTCGGTCGGCGATCGTCCGTACATCTCTTCGCATGCCCTGGGAGCGATCGAGGTCAGCACGGTCACTGCAATCACTTCTGCAGGACCGTTATCGAGCGCTGCCTTGATTGAATCCGCACCAGCGTTGGCGTGGATCGTCAGCATGTTCGCGCCAGCTTCGCGCACAACCTTAGCGCGAAAAGCCATGGTCTGCGGCGTGTCGGAGAGCTTGAGATCTGCCCAGACCCTGACGCGACCATAAGCCGCACGCTGCAGGTCTGATACGGTCCGCATCCCGCTTCTGTCCCAGAGGTCGTGTACCTTCACGGCATAGACAGAACGCGACCCGATCTGGCGAAGGAGCATCTCAATCTCCAAGATGTCCATACCATCGAGCGCCAGACAGATCCTCTCCTGCAACAGCAAGATTTTCTCCAAAGACATATCCTCGTTCTGATGGTGGGCCTGCGTGTATCACGGTTATACCGCGACATATAAAATTAACACAGGTGAGGGGTTTTGCCAAATTGGTTTGAACAAACAAAAAACGCCTCGGTTGCGTAGAAATCCGTTGCG
>VMFF01000042.1 GCA_007375915.1 Candidatus Doudnabacteria bacterium Gr01-1014_77 | reverse complement strand
AACAGGCCGGTACACTGATAATATTTCTTGTACTGGCTGTTTTTGTATTTAGGTTTCTTAATACACAAAAAAATGAACCAAAGCCCCCAAACAACGATAAATTTGAAATTGGTCTATGTAGAACCTGTGAAGTTATTAAAGACAAAGATTTAATTATTGATGAGGACCGCGGTGAATATTTAGATTCAACTCTCATCAAAAAATTAGAGATCCTAGCAGGGGAGAACAAAGATTGGAGAATCACTGAAGCATACCCACCAACCGTCCAACATATCAGCTTCTGTCATCAAAATGGCACCTGCGCTGATATAGCGCTTCAGAGAAACCTTCTAAATGCGACTAGTTTATCCAATCTATGTAAGGACGCACTTGCAGCTGGTTTAACTGTTGTTAATGAATACGGTAATTTAAAATATTATTCTAAAAATTCTTTTTGCCCTAAGCCAAACATATTCGAAACAACAACAGGCGGGCACCTACATGTGTATTAAACGTTATTCTTACATATTGTTTGTCGCATAAGCTACATTGTGCGACTAGGGATATATATCAAAGAGAGTAGTCCCCTAGAGGTGGATGTGTATTTACTAAATGTTTTACTGAACGAAGGATTAACAGCAATTATCCCTTTAAGCAAGAGATTGCTTAACCGTTTTTTTTTGATCCCTTTACGTCTTATTACGTTCGTGGTTCAAGTAGCCTTGAATTACTGGTCAAGAATACAATATACTTTATTTAAGTAGTGGCATAGTCTAGGAAATATATGTCACAAAAGAAAATCTTTATTCGCAAACTTGCTAAAAGCGCGATCTCAGGTAAAATCGTTACCCTAAATTACGCTCAAAAGCACCCTCGTACTACTTACATAGAACGAGTGTTAGTTGAGATAAAGAAACAAAAATCTAAATAAATACCGAAATCAAGACAAACAGTTCCTTGAAGTAGCTTATGATCAATTAACGGACTTTGCCACTACCCTATTAGCTCAAGCTAAAAAACCGCTTTATTTCTAAATATGTAAGTGAAAGCGGGTTTAATTATGTAGACAAGTCGTGCTTTTTGTGATATACTTAGTTCAGTGGATATCCACCTTTCAGGTGGAGTCTACAGAGTGATTAAGGAGAAGATTTAATTATTCTGTTGACTCTGTCTTCCCCTATTAAGCGAACAAACCCTAAGGTTTTGAGATCGCTTATTTTTTTATCATCAATTTTATTTTTAATTACTTTCCAAAGATCACTTAAACCAACTTTAGCAAAAGATCGCATTTTATTGTTCAAATGTTGATAAGAAACAAAGGATATCAAATCGGCTATTTCTGGACCTTCCCATAGACCCTTCTTGGTTTCAAATTTGATAGAAGTAATTCTTTTTTTAATCCTCTCTGAGGATTTTTTTGTATACTTGGTAGTAAACTTATTCTTATCTAAAGCTCTCAAATATGCCCTGAGCACAGCTAGATCTGAATCTTTTCGCGATTCCAGAGTGATTCCTCCTAAACTTTTCTCTTTGTTTAATATATCCGCGAACCAAAAGAACAGTTTCGTTGCCAAAGCTTCGTAAGGCAATTCCATCATAGAACGAAAATCTTTATTATTAAAGAAGTCGGCATTTATGCCCAGATATTCTAATAAGCTTCTCTTATTCACGGTCGTAATGGTTATTTTTAAAGGTCCTATCATAGTAAAGAATTCACGAAGCGATTTGATTAACCTCCTTTGTTTATCTTCTGATAATTTTGTATCTGGGTTCTCAAAGACATCAAATGAATGAAAAGACTCATTGTCAGGCAATGAAAATTTTTGTTTTATGAAACGAAAGTATGCGCTAACACTCTTGTCTACCTCATTTTCTATTGCTAGACCAGTTAGAATTAACATATGATGGCCACGAACATCCAAGAAGTTACCGCTACCAGATTCGTCGATATACAATGTGTACCTTTTCATACTTTTATTATAACACCCAAAAGATAAAGGATTTATAAACCCGCTTTAAGTAATATTTATACATAACCATTGTTGGAAATTGGCTCATTTAATTATTGTATACACCCCTTTATACCCTCAACATCCTTTTTTCTCCATTCAACATTAGCCCGTATTTGTTCTAAAGACTGTTGTATAGCCCTTTCAGCGCCTGGAGCCTGGTTCTTCTTAAAGAACGCTGATATATCATCCGCATCTTTTGTTGTTGTGAAGAATTCTAGTGCACGAGCTATTCTTGCTCTTGTGTCTCCCCCATAACCAAACTTGTTAGCTAGATATTTCCAGTTTTGTTTAATAAATTTCCAAGTCTGATGTTTACTGGTTCTTGAAGAAAGTGAAATTGCAAGGAATAGCATGGTGTCTTGATTACGTACTTCTTTAGAAAGAAAGAACTTTAAAACATCTGAAACAATAGCTGGTTCTTTGAAAAGCGGTAATACTCTAGCAACTCGATGTTTTTCTTCGTGTAATTTTGCATGCTTGTAGATCTTTCTAAGTTTCTTGTACTCATCAAGCGCCCCATTTCCAGCAACCGCAGCGTAAACAATTGATTTAATATCAGGATCAACGTGTTTTCCTTTAAGCAAGGACTTAAACAAAACCCTGCATCTTGCAATAGCCTGTTCATCCTTGTATTTAACCGCATTAGCAAGTATCAAAGACCTTAAAAGACTATCAGTGTGTGATTCTTTTGGTTTCTTACTCCAATCAACTTTCTTAACCATTGGTGAAAAAATGTTTCTGCAGTATATTTCAAAGTCTTTTCTAAATGGTTCATTCTCTAAAATCCTTGAAAGATGAGAAAGTCCTGATGATATCTCCACCCATACGTTATAATTTTCTTCGTTCTTGTAAGATTCCAAGAGATCTAAAACATCAGTTGTTGGTATATATCCACCCTGAGCAAGCGCAAAAGCATTACTAATTAACCCTAAACGGTCTTTAGGATCAAGTTTCTTCCTAAAAATTGCCTCTTTAAGGTCTTCTAAAAAGGCATGTTGATACTTAACACGGTAAAACCCCGTTTCATTTAGGTTTAATTTAATCCACTCCCCTTTTTTAAGAGGCTTAATTATGGAGGATGTTTTTTCTATTAAAATATTTTCTGTTTTGTTTTTGCTTTTGAAAATTGAAACAGGGACTTTCCAAAGTGTTTTTTTCTTGTTTACTTTCCTGGAGATCGGGCTTGAGAAAAAACGTTCTTGTGACAAAGAAATATTTCCTTTAACATCTTTTGTTTCAACAGAAATTACTGGATACCCAGCTTGTTTTGTCCAAGTACGCATCAAAGGGGCAACCTTTTTTCCAGAAACCTTTTCAAAAGCACGCCACAAATCTTCAGTTATTGCATTCCCGTATGCGTGTTTCTTCAAATAGTGCCTTAAGCCATTTCTGAAATCTTTTTCTCCAAGGTAATTTGCAAGCATACGAATTATGCTTGAACCTTTTGAGTAACTGACAGCATCAAAAATCTCATCAATTTCTCTTGGATGATGTACCTGTATTTCGATAGGGTGTGTATTCTTAAGTCCATCAAGACTTAAAGCAACACCCAGATCTCCGAAAACAAACTGATCCCACATTTTCCAAGAAGGAAATATATGATCAAGTGCAAGGTATTCAATATATGAAGCGAAACCTTCATTTAACCAAAGATCAGTCCACCAATCCATTGTTACTAAGTTTCCAAACCATTGGTGAGCTAATTCATGAGATATTGTTAGAGCAACGCGTTGTTTTGTTGAAAGTTCTGAATGATCCGGATCAATTAAAAGAGAGGTTTCTCTGTAAGTAATAGCTCCCCAATTTTCCATAGCTCCAGCAGAAAAATCCGGTATAGCTATCATGTCCAACACAGGTAGCGGGTATTTAATATCAAAGTATTGCTCATAGAAATCAAGCGCCTTTATTCCAACATCTAAAGCAAACTCAGCTTGTTTCTTTTTCCCAGGAGTCACAAAAACCCTAACAAGCACGTTATTCTTAGTCTTCCCTTCGATGAATTCAAAATTACCAACTATGAAAGCAAGCAAATACGTTGACATCTTAGGAGTTGGAGCAAACTTAACTATTTCCCAACCTTCATGCTCTTGTATAGCTATTGGCAAAGTATTTGATATTGCATGCAAACCTTTTTCAACCATCAATGTAACATCAAAAATTGCTTTAGCTGATGGTTCATCAAAACAAGGGAAAGCATTACGTGCAAACGTTGATTCAAATTGCGTTGTCGCTATATGCCTTGTTTTACCCTCGTGTTCATAACTGCTTCTGTAAAATCCGTTCAAACGATCTTCTAACAAACCATTAAACTTAATCCCTAACTCTCCCCTACCTTTTGGTAATTTTGTTCTAAAAGAAAAAATCACGGTTTCAGAATCAATATCATATCTAACATTTGCTTTGTGTTTCTTTCTCCCGTCAAAATATTCAACTGACTCAATAATTAAGCTCTTTGAGTGTAGTGATATTTCTTTAACTGACTTTAACAGTACTAAAGAGATTGTTTCTTCAGCTTCATACTTAAAACTCTTTAAATCTGGTTTAATAAAAATGTTGTAACGTTCTGGAATAACGCTTTTTGATAGTCTTACTTTCTTGTTTTTCATATACCTTAGTTTAGCAAAAACTACTAACGCCCGCATCCCCCAAATGCAGGCGTTAAGTTTGCAGATCGACTACAGACCCTTTTTCAACAAGGAGCATGGTGTTGTCTACCTCACGGCGTACTTCTTGAAGCGAATCATACGCACGAAGCCAGGAGTCAGCAAGGCAATGTAGCTCAGGGTTTACAGGTATCCTCGCGTACTCAAGGATATCCAGATCCCTAGGAACGCGACTAACAATAATGCTTTGGGTACTTTCATTCCAGCGAATGAGAACTTGGGAGTGGATATCAGGTCCTTTTGCATCGCTGATGTATGATGGCTGGGTACCAACCATCAAAGCATCAAATTGACCTTCCTCGTCACTGCATTCCACAAACCAACCAAGCTTTGATTCTGAGGAACTAGGGCTTCCATGTCCCTGAAGGAGATTCCTCACATAAAACCGCTGTGAACCCCGTAGGTTGTGGAGAATCTCAGCTGCGCAACCAGCTTTGATTGCTAGCTCATCGCCCAGGGTGGTTTTAGCAGTCTGAATAACACGTCCACCCTCAATTATTGCTGAGCTGATCTCCTTGTCTCTCCCAAACCATAGAATACAGGTGTTAAAAAACTCCGGGAAGAAGATGAAGGGTTTACTGAAGACAACTTTTCCAGCTTGTGGAATTGGAAGCTGTATAACCCAAGCTTCCACAACGCCTAATCTGCGTAACATGAAAATCCGCCTTTGAATTGTTGTTTAGATTCTAAACTAGGCGAGGATATATAACAAGTCTAATTTTCAACTATGGCTTGAATATGTTCTACGTATTTTCTAAAAATAGGGTCATCTCTCTGTCTTGGTCTCTTTAAATCAATAGTGACTTCCCTTCTGATCTTTCCTTTATCCATAACGACTACACGGTCTGCTAAAAACACTGCTTCTTCAATAGAATG
>VMFF01000041.1 GCA_007375915.1 Candidatus Doudnabacteria bacterium Gr01-1014_77 | reverse complement strand
TCTCCACCAATCTCTGCCATAACAGTTTGAACTCTGGTGCCGCGCTGACCTACACAAGCTCCGATTGGATCAATACCATCCTGTGTTGAAGAAACAGCAATCTTTGTTCTTGAGCCTGCTTCTCTAGCAATTGATTTAACTTCAACTGTTCCATTGTAAATTTCAGGTACTTCCAACTCAAAAAGCTTTCTAACCATGTCTGGATGACTTCTTGAAAGAGTGATCTTAGGGCCTTTGGCTGCTGATTCAACATGCAAAACCAAAACCTTAAGACGTTGGTTAGGAATATATTTTTCTCCTCTGATCTGCTCAGATGGGAAAAGAACTCCTGTTGCTTTTCCTAAGTCTACTAAAACAGTATCACCTTCAACACGTTGAACAGTACCATTCTGTAATGTTCTTTCTTTTGCTTTGTAATCTGAAAACATTACATTGCGCTCTGCTTCACGAAGTTTTTGAATGATAACCTGTTTAGCGGTTTGAGCTGCAATTCTTCCATAGCTTGTTCCATCCTTAGGAGTAATCTCCGTTCGTATCTCATCTCCCAACTTGTACTTAGTAGAAATTTCTTTTGCATCTTCTAAGTTAATTTCTTTTTGAAGATCAACTACTTCTTCTACAACTGTCTTAACATCAAAAACTTTAGTAGATAAATGCTCTGGATTAAACTCAACAACAATGTTCTGATCTTTTTCACCATAGTCTTTTCTAAAAGCCGCAGCTAAAGACGCTTCTATCATTGTAAGAATCTCTTCTCTTGATATTCCTTTTTCATCTTCAATCTGCTCTAATGCCTGCTCAAACGCTTCGTTCATATTTTTAAAACCTTTTGTGGTCTCCCACAGTTATCTATTTAATTGTAGACTCCTAGTTATTAAAAAACTGAAGTTTAAACTTCAGTTAAAATCAACTATACATCTGACAACAGTCTAAACCTTAAATGGGCATAGGTCAACTACCCCATACCCCTTTACAAAATGAGCAAAATATACTATGATGCTACTTTGAAAGAATGTAATGCAAAGAACCTAAACACTGTTGTACTGTTGTCCACCATGAAAACCAGAAGGAGAATGTGATGCAAAGCGTAGTTGAAACTGCTGCGGAACGTTTGGCCATGGAAGCACGACTTCGGCCAACGATTCACGCACCGAGCGCCCCAGTCGCTCCTGCTGTCACGGTCGCAAAGATCGTGAGCCTCCCCAAGCAACTCGAAATGCACTTCCGGCGGACGAGGTTCGGCAAGCAGGAAACGATCAAGGTCGAGTGTCCCAAAACGCTACACGCGTTCGTTGGGACGCAATTCGTGGCCGTTAACGAGACCATTGGAGGATGCTTCAGCACCACGCTCGTGGAGCTGATGAATTCCGCCAACACCAACGCCACGCGCGCATTGGTCTCGATACTCGCCCAAAAAACAGGGATGGGGGTCGAGGATCTGATAAGCGCGCTGATCGACCACAATGAGTCGTCGTCGGTCTTCGTCCCGAAGACCTGCACGACTTCATTTGTGATCACGGCGCGCGATCCGAAGAAGGTGCAGTAGCAACAACGCAGAAACGAAACGCCCCCCAGGTTAATCCTAGGGGGCGTTCGTGTTTTTAGCTACAAGTATTTTTTAATCTGTTCTTGCTTCTCATGTTCAGCTAGCTGTCGTTTGTACTTTCCAAAATAGTATTTAAGTATTGATATTCCCCAAATCAAAGCAATGAAATAAAGAATAATTATAACAATGTGACTTGATATTCCTACTATGTATTCATAACGTAGGAAAGACCAGATTAGTCCTAACACACCGAAAGTTGCAAACAAAGCTCTCCAACGTTTCTGTATATTCTTTTTTATACTATCTTTCTTTGTTCTCATCCAGAATGCCATCACTATAGAAGTTACTAGCAAGACACAGGAGAGAATAAAAGAGAATTTATCTGTTCTCGAGATGCCGACGAACTGTGCAGTTCCGAACATCCATGTTTTTGTAAATATTTGTGAAATCATTTTTCCGTTATTTAATATATATTAATGCGTAATGAAATGTGTCAGCAGGCATTTCTCCCTGAAGACGAAAACCAGATTTAGTTAACATGTCATTCATCTGTTGTTCTGAAATTCGATCATTGATATTGGGACCAAAAGGAAGTTTTTCTTTTTTCCACTCTATGGCAATGATTCTACCACCTGTTTTTAAAACCCTGTAAGTTTCTTTCAAAACATTCTTCTGAAGCTTAGAAAGATGCAAGATTCCAGAAAGAATAACTACATCACAAGAGTTGTCGTTTATCTTAACACCTGGTAATTCAAGGTCATGCCTAACAGTGTATATATTACTTAAACCCTCATGTTTAGCAGCTGAGACAGTGGCTTCTAAAGCCTCTGCTTTAACATCAATGGCATAAACCTGTCCTTCATTTCCGACCATCAAAGCTGCTGCAACCGGATAAAAACCATTGCCGCAACCAAAGTCTGCGACTGTTTCTCCTTTTTGTATTCCCGATGTTGCTAATATTTCTTTTGGATCCAAAAACCTAAGTTGTGTTTTTATATTCATTTGTTTTGTTTTAAACCTCAACTTCTTTATATATCTTCTCAACCTTTGTGGCAAGTCCATCCTCTGTCTCAATATAAACAGCATTAACCATTATTGGGTTAGATTCTTCAACATCATGAACAAACTTACCACCTAAGAATATCCCAAGGGAATTTTGAATTGGAGCTCCCAAAACAGAATTAACAGCCCCTATCATCCCTACGTCAGAAACATGAGCAGTCCCTTTTGGTAAAATCCTTAAATCAGCAGTTGGTGTATGTGTATGTGTTCCTAATACAGCTGCTGCTCTACCATCAGCATAGAAACCAAAGGCTTTCTTTTCACTCGTTGCTTCTGCGTGGAAATCAACCACAACAATATCACCTGGCTGTTTGTGCTGAGAAACTATATTGTCAAAATCAAAGAATGGATTTGAAATACCAGTTGCAAACTGAGTTTCAAAAAACACAGTTCCATTTAAGTTAATAACTAGATATCCTTGTCCGTCTTTAACAGTACGAACAAAACCGACACCTGGGTATTCACCCTGATAATTGTTTGGCCTTATTAAGGTTGGGTATTCTTTGAACACTCCCGCTGTGTCATTTTTTTTGAATATATGGTTTCCAGAAGTGTATGCATCAATACCAAGATTTGAAATCTCAGACATTGTTTGGGTTGTAACACCTTTCCCGTGTGCAAGGTTTTCAACATTTGCAATTACAAAGTCAGGAGAATATTTCTCTCTTAACTCTGGCAAAACCAGGCGCAATGCTTTGCGACCTGGTTTTCCAACTGCATCACCAAAGAATAGTATTTTCTTAACGTGCATATTCTACAACGCGAGTTTCGCGTATTACATTAACTTTAATCTCACCTGGATACTTCAATTCGTTTTCAAAACGATTTGCAATTTCACGGGCCATACGATGTGCAGCATAATCATCAATCTTTTCTGGTTTAACAAAGACACGGATTTCTCTTCCTGCTTGAATAGCGTATGTCTTTTCAACACCTTCAAAGGAATTAGCAATGTTTTCAAGGTCTTCCAAACGTTTAACATAGTTCTCGTAAGTATCTTTACGAGCGCCTGGTCTTGCTCCTGAAATGTTGTCTGCTGCATCAATAATTGCTGATTCAATACCTGTGTATTCAGTATCACCGTGGTGTGAGCAGACGACCAATTAATTGGATTAGTTTAGGAGGGAATGAAGTAATACCTAATTCATAGACTGCTTCTTCACCAGCTAATTTGATCATTTCACCAACTTCTTGTTTGGATTTCTCGTATGCTTCTTCAATTCTAGCTGGATGAATTCTACCGTCTTGCAAAAGTTTTTCTAGTGTTAACTTTGCAATTTGTCTTCTTATGGAATTAAATCCAGAGATTACCACTGTATCTGGTGAATCATCAATCAAGATTTCAACACCCATCATTTGTTCAAAGGTCCTGATGTTTCTTCCCTCTTTACCAATGATTCTTCCTTTCATCTCCTCATTTGGAATCTGAACAATTGTTGTTGTTGTTTCAGCAGTAACTTCAGAAGCACATCGCTCAATAGCATGAGCAACTATTTCTTTTGCTTTCTTGTCAGCTTCTTCTCTTGCATTAGCAACAATCTTTCTTTGCAAAGCAACCATTTCTTCTTTGATTGCTTTTTCAGTTGTCTCTAAAATCAACTGTTTAGCTTCATCTCTGCTCATAGCAGAAATTTCTTCGAGCTTTGTAATCTGTTTTTGCTTAAACTCACGCATCTCTTCTTGTAACTTCGCTGTTTCTTCTTTTTTCTTTTCTAAATCAGCGCGTTGAGTATCCAAGTTATTAGACTTGGTTTCTAAATCAGCTTCTTTCTTTTCTATTCTTTGTTCAAAACGAATAATTTGCTGACGAAACTCAGCTTCTTGTTTCTTAGCAGCCTCTGTAATCTCTAAAGCTTGAGATTTAGCGTCTAAGAGGATTTCTTTTTCTTTTGTCTTTGCTTCTTCAAGCAAACTTTGAGCGCGAGCCTCAGCATGCCCGATTTTCTTTGTAACCTGCGCTTTTCGGATCAAGTACCCGACTCCCACACCTACAACCAGCGCAACTAGAGCGTATGTTAATTGCATAATAAAAGCCTTTACTAATGAAGTGTAGTAAAGCCTTTTTGGTGATAATTAGAAGGTATGCCGAAATTTTCAGTTTGAAAACTAAAGGGAACTAGAACAATTCTTTTTGTAAGTTTAAATTGGAAAAAGTAAGAATTGATTGAAAATACATACTGGTTATCACTAAAAGACTGTAAATATGCTACACAATCAGATTAAATATTCATTAAACCCACTTTACCGCAAAAGAGGCTTTTTGTCAAAGGATCAATTGACCAAGCCCACCTTAATGTTTAAGATTACAATACAAAAAGAAAGGAAAACTATGTACGAAGCAAAAAAGTTTAATAGTATCAAACAATTGGATGGTATCTCCCAAAAAACAATGGAAGACCATTACAAGCTATACGAAGGATATGTTAAGAAAGCTAACGAGATAGAGGAAAAACTAAAGACCGTTGATAAATCAACAGCAAATCAAGTTTACTCTGATCTAAGGGAATTAAAACTAGAATATTCATTTGCTGTTGGTGGAGTTAAAAACCACGAAACATATTTCGGTCATCTTGGAGGAAACGGTGGAGAACCAACTGCCGCTTTGCTTCAAATGATTCAAAGAGACTTTGGTTCGTTTGATGCTTGGAAAGAAGACTTAAAACAAACAGGTATGGCAGCAAGAGGTTGGGTTTGGCTTGCATTTGATTGGAACACAAACAAACTATTCAACTATCTAGGTGATGCACAAAACACTTTTCCTGTTTGGGATGCTAGTGTTCTGCTTGCACTAGATACTTATGAGCATGCTTACTGGGCAGACTATGGAACTGCTAGAGCAACATATATCGATGCTTTCTTTAAGAACCTTGATTGGAAGGTTGTTGAAGAGAAATTCAAAGCTGTTGGTATAGACAAGTTTATACAGTAATCAAAAAGCCCCGTTTCCGGGGCTTTTATTATTTCTTCTTGGATTTTTCTTTTCCTTTTCTGAATCTTGGCTGATTATCTTGTTTTGCTCTTACGTAATATAGTTTTGCTCTGCTGACATCTCCTTTTTTGATGACCTCTAGCTTAGCAATGTTTGGTGAGTGTAAAGGATATATACGTTCAACTCCTACTCCACTAGCAATCTTTCTTACTGTGAATGTTGCATTTGCACCAGTACCACCTTTTCGTGCAATGACTAAGCCTTCAAACATCTGGATTCTTTCTTTTTCACCTTCTTTAATTTTCTGGTGAACTTTCACAATCCATCCTGTTTTAAACTCGGGCATATCTGATCGGTGCTGTGTTTTACTAATGTGTTTTACAATTGGCATTTTTTTAAGTTAGTTTACAAATTAATATTCTTTGCTTTTAAATCTATTAAAACTTTCTTTAAATCTTCTGGTAAATCAGCGTGTGCTTGTACCCAACTTTTGTCAGGCAGTTGCACCTCGATATTGCTAGCATGCAGAAACTGTCTTTGTATATCTAGTCCGAAAGAACAATTGTTCTTTGGACCATACAATGCATCACCAACAATCGGAAAACCTAGAGATGAAAAGTGTACCCTAATCTGATGGGTACGTCCTGTGTGTAAGTTTACACGAACAAGTGTGAACTCGTCAATGCTTTTGCGCCCTTTGATATTCTCACCCTTAAAAGGTAAGTACTCTAATACAGTATATTCTGTAACAGATTCTTTGGGTTCTTTAGGCAGATTAACTGTCATTTTTCGAAAGTCAGTTGGGTGTCTACCAATTGGCGTATTAATGAAACCGTGCTTTGATGGAAGATGTCCTGCTAATAATGAAATGTACTGTTTTTTAACAGTATGATTCTGAAAAGAATCTTTAAGATGCTCAAACATTTTCTGACTTTTAGCAACAAGCAATACACCTGATGTATCTTTGTCTAAACGATGAACAATACCAGGACGAATTTCATCTTCTCCAATAACCTTGATGTCTTTGTATTTATGTAGCAACCCTTCTGCTAATGTTACACCCTTGTATCCTGGAGCTGGATGCACCACCAATCCTGCTGGCTTGTCTATAATCAAAATATCTTTGTTCTCAAAGATTGTTTTAATATCTAACTCTTTTGCTTGGATCTTTTTTTCTTCCGTGTAATCATATTCAACCATATCTCCTGATCTAACAACGAATTTTGCTTCTAAAACTTTTACTTTGTTAACAAAAACAAGTCCAGCTTCTATGTCTTTCTGAATTCTACTTCTTGAAACTTCTTTAAAGCTCTCTGCTAAAAATCGGTCTAAACGAAGCTTGTTTTCTTGTACTTCAAACTTTTTCATTACCATTGTTTGTTAATGAGATCAGGACGAACTTTCTTTGTTTTCTTCAAAGCCTGATCAGCACGCCAGATCTCTATTTTTTGGTGATCCCCAGAAAGTAGAATCTTTGGAACTCGCAATGTTTTTTTACCAATCTTTAATACTTCAGGTCTTGTGTATTGAGGGTATTCTAGTAGATTTGATGTTTTGCCGTCTTTTGAAAAACTCTCTCCTTGAATAGACTCTTCTTTTCCAACAACACCAGGAATGAAACGGGAAATGGTTTCAATCATTACTAATGCAGGAAGTTCCCCTCCCATTAAAACATAATCCCCGATCGAATACTCTTCATCAACTAAGGAAGAAATACGTTCATCAAAACCTTCGTATCTTCCGCTAACAAATATTAAACGATCATTGGCTGCTAATTTTTTTGCTTGTTTCTGAGAAAAAACTTTTCCAGCAGGAGTAAGTAAAATAACTTTGGTTTTTTCTTTCTTAGAACTCTTTTTTAAAACTGCTTGAATTGCACGGGAAAGAACATCTGCTTTTAATACCATGCCAGCACCGCCACCATATGGTCTTCCATCAACTGTTTTGTGCGCATCAAAAGTATAGTCTCTAAGATTAAAGGCTTTTATTTGCAATAACTTCTTCTTTATTCCCCGAGCAACTATACTGATCTTTTTGTAGTCATCTATTAACTCAGGAAATATTGTAATGACTTCGAATTTCATATTTAAATATTAACACAAAAACAGAAGCGCCGCAGACCTTGATAGATCTTTGGCGCTTCAGTGTTTAGCGGCGCGAAGCCGCACTTCTCCTCCTTCAGTCCTCAAGCAGTGCCACGCGCGTGGCATGCACGACGCTCTGGGCGCTGTTCACCAGATGCTCTGGCAGGCCAGCAGGAATCACTCCTGTTAAAGGCCGCTCTGAGACGAACATGGTTGGAACCTCGTAGAGTTCCAGCTGGAACTGGTCTGCCCACAGCCTCGCCAGGTGGAACTGCATATCCTTCACTGCGATGTACGGCCTGATGTTGATGTCTGCCGAATCGAGCGCGTTCCAGAACGCGATATCGTCAAACCCCCGACGACAGAACATCGGATACGGCAGAACGAACCGGCCACGTCCAAGCACAGTTGATGTGAAGACCTGCAGGAACATCTGCATCCCCAGAACCTCAGCGTTGAACATCTCCGCCAAGGCCGGGGCCTGCTCCAGCGCATCCATCTGGCAATGCAGCGCGTGCTGGCACTCCGCGAATCTGTGCCGAGAGACGCCGAAAAATGCGCCGTCGAGCTTCTGGTCTTTGCCGATGATCTCCTGGACCCTCTTTGCTAGGTTGTGAACACTGCGGTGATTTGCAATGTCACACTGGAGCATCCCAGCAGCGGAAGAAAGATGTCCGACGCGCAACACAGTCGCGCCAAATGACTCGAGATGGGTTGCCACCGCAGAGCCGAGGGTCCCGGTTGCTCCAAGGACCAAGAACGTTTTCTGTGACATTTGCGTGCTCCTGGCCAAGGGCCGGATTGGATGGTACAAGATACTTCCCCTCTAAGCATCATAGGAGCATAACAAAACCAGCTGCCTTTTACAAGGAGCAGCTGGTCTTGATTCGCCTAACTATATTTTAAAGTTTGAACTCATCCATTGAGTCATCCAAACCATGTGTGGTTGGTTCGCTGACATGAGCTGGTCTCATTGAACCTTCTGGTTCATTGATTTTCAAGTTTACGCGAGCTTTTCTCTTAGCACCAACGACGCGAAGCAATGTTCTAATTGCTTTTGCAGTCTGACCCTGACGTCCAATTACCTGACCCATATCCTGTTGGTTTAGGTGAAGAGTAATTAATACTCCCATCTCATCAACGGTACGTTCAGTTTTGACATCTTCAGGATGGTCAACAAGAGCTTTTACTATAAACTCGACAAACTGTTGATCCTGTTCTAGTGACATGTTCTTTACTGATTTCTGCTTTTTTAGCTTTACTTTCCGGCATTTCGACCTGGGTTAAGCCGTATATGAATATATTACTTTAAATGTTTCTTGGCGTCAAAAAAACCGCTTAATGCGGTTTTCTTTATGGTTATTCAGCTTTTACTTCTTCTGGCTGTTGTTCTACAGGAGCTTCTGTTGTTGCTGGAACTTCTGCCTCAGGAGTTGTCTCTGCTACCGGAGCTGCTGCAACTGGTGCTTCTTCTTTTTTCTTTGGAATGTATGTGGGTTGTATGAACCAAGAACTTCTGTGAATTTCTTTGAAACTGAAGATTCTTTTTCTGCTAAAACTACTCTGAAATGAGAGTGGTTTCTCTTGCCTGTTCTTTGTAAACGAATAGTTAACATAATTTCTGGCTATTTCTTAGCTTTAATTGCTTGATAATGCTAACAAAAATGAAGATAGAAGTCAACAGCTAATTATACATTAACGACTGAATTGATCTACGGGTAAAGTATCACTTGGAGAAGCCTGATTAATAGGCGTGTCTGAACCATACTGTGATAATTGAGAAGATGCATCGTAGTATTTGGCAGGAGCTGTTACGGAAACAGGAGATGATGGGACTATTTTCCAATCTATATTTAACGATGTATTTAGTGGTAGCTTTGTAAGGTCTACGTTATTCCATTCTGGGTGGGATTCAAAAGTATTAATACCAGCCGGCGTGCTTTCTAGGATTCCTGCGGTATATAAAGCGGTATCAGAACCTATACATCCCTTCAAAGAATACGTTGACTTGTTATTCAAACTTTTATACGCATAAACATCTTTGATTGTACAACCTAAAGCATTAATCTTTGTGGGAATTGGAATCTCATAAAGATATAATGGAGATAACTCATTGAGAGATTCAGGGTAATAGCCACGATCGTTGTGATATAACTTCAGACCAAGCCCTATCTGTCTTATGTGAGCTAAAACTTTAGCATCATCAGATTTTCCTCGAGCTTTTTCGAGAAAGTTAGGCATTTTTACATTTACCAAAATTCTATACACTTCACTATCAGAAGTACCTAACCATAAATCAACTTTTATATCTGATACTGTTATACCATCAAAAACACTCTTAAAGTCTTCTTCAGATAACTCCGAAGCGTTCTTGTTACCAAGCTTTGATATTTGTTTATAACTATTGATTAAAGCCTGTTTATCAACGTCTAAAGCGTAGTGAAAAGTTTGTTTACCCAGAACTTCTTCTTTTCCTAAGTATTTGTGGCCCGAGACAACCTTGTTCTCCTGTAAAATACCTAACACTTCTTGTTCCAATTTCTGATCTTCCTCAGTACCTGCTGCTAATGTGACAGTTTTACTATCTACTTTCAACCAACCATCATATTCCTGCAAAAAATCATACATGAATGGAATATTTTTTAAATTTATATACATTGAGTTATCTAGAAACCTCATCTCAATTCCATCAAAAGAGAACGAGGCCCCACTATAACTATAACCTCCTGCAATGTTTCCATTGCCTATCACTTTATCATTTTCCAATAATATATCTGAATCTATTTTTGCATTAGCTGATGTTTTTTTCTCTCCACTTGTATCTGCATAGACTATGGTCAATTCATGCTTATGCCACCCTTTTTCTTCAGTAAAAAAATTGTTAGGACTAAGTTTATTCCAAACTTTTTCTGGACCTGATGCATATACCATGAAAAAATAGAAACCACCTGCAATTATTAAAACAAGGCCACCTATGCTCTCCCATAGTTTTTTGTCTTTTAATCTTTCTTTAAAAGTAACAGGGGTTGCGGTTGAAACCTCAGGAACAGTATTTTGCGCAGCAGGCACACTTGTAGCTAATGCCTGCTCTACATCAGCCACGTTCCAACCTGCTATTAACAACTCTTCTTTTATTTTCGCATCATCAGAACCCATTGCTCTTGCTTTTGTCACGTAATCTGATAATTCTTGGTTCATTGCTTTGTTTTTAATGTTTTAAATGCCTACGAATATAGTATATGAGTCCTAAGATGAAAAGACCAACGATAACATAATCAATGCCTGCAAAATATGAGTGAATTGTGTTCCAATTTTGCCCAAGTTTTAATCCTATGAAACCTAAAAACAGAGACCAAATAAACGATCCAATAAATGAAAGGAGAAGGAATGGTGCTATCTTTACCCCAGCAACTCCAGCTGGGAAAGAAATAAATGTTCTTACCACAGGGAGAAGTCTACCAATAAAGTTTGCGAGCTGACCATGCTTTCGAAAAAAGTTCTCTGCCATATCTAGATCTTTATGGTTTATCAAAAAATACTTGCCGTACTTCTCTATTATTGGTCTTCCTCCGTAATAACCTATGTAATACAAAGCAGCAGAGCCAATCGTGGATCCTATTGCTCCAGCAAATGAAATACCAAAAAGTGTAAATGTTCCAGCAGAAACTAGAAACCCTGCAAATGTCATTATTATTTCAGAAGGAATCGGAATTGCGGAAATCCGCGCGCTAAAAAACTTTGTTCCATGATTCATCGAGCCTATCCGGCTTTGAAGAATATGGTTTGTTATCATGGTTTTTGGAATCCGGACAAAG
>VMFF01000040.1 GCA_007375915.1 Candidatus Doudnabacteria bacterium Gr01-1014_77 | reverse complement strand
TAGACATACGCCATTCTTCAAGGGTTACAAGCCACGGTTCTACATCAGAACAACTGACTTTACAGGTGAAGTTATTTTGCCAGAAGGTCAGGAAATGGTAATGCCTGGTGATACAGTTAAGATCAACGTTAAATTGATCACCCCTGTTGCTTTGGAAGACAAGCTCCGCTTCGCTATTCGCGAAGGTGGCCACACAGTTGGTGCAGGTGTTGTAACAAAGATCACTAAGTAATCTATGTAATTTAAAGAGACCCCTTGTTTTGGGAAACCAAATCAACCAAGGGGTCTCTTTTTAAACTCTATGGACAACGAACCCCAACCAAATTTCCAAAATCTAGACAGAGAGATCAAAACCATGCCAGCTTTAAATGCTGAGCTAGCAGAAAGCGATGCTGTTAAAAAAGCAATTGCTAATTGGGAGAAAGAAAACAAGAACCAAGAATTAGCTCATGCAATCGATGTTTTAGTTGATACTGGCGCTACTTATGTGATGTTGAACTCATATTTAGAGAATAAAGGGGAGGATGATAGCTCAGCTAGATTTCAGTACGTTGAATTCATGGGGTTACCCTTTTTAGAGCTCATTTTAGACCAAAACCAGGAGATTGTAGGGGTCAGAAGAAAGAGCCCTGAAATGGTTTCTTAGAGCAATTTTTTGCCCCTTTGACAAAACTGAGCCTTTAGTTTAAAATAAGCAAGTAATTAATCAACTAATCCCGCAACTTAACACAGCAAAAATGGACGCTTCTAAAAGCAAGATCAGAATAAAGATCAAAGCATACGACCACAAATTGATTGATCAGTCTGCAAAACAGATTGTAGACACCGCAAAGAGAAGCGGAGCAACTATCACCGGTCCTATTCCTTTGCCAACTGAAAAAACCAAGTACACAGTACTTCGTTCAACTTTTGTGCACAAGGATAGCCGAGAACAGTTTGAAATGCGTGTTCATAAAAGATTAATTGATATTACAGATCCAACACCTAAAACAGTAGATTCATTAACAAATTTGAATCTTCCAGCTGGAGTAGATGTTGAGATAAAGATGAATTAGATTGTCGGGGCATAATAGCCCAAAACAAAATAGAGCGAGTTGTTACAGAATAGTTCCTAATAAGGATAACTTCTGAACCAACAAAACTCTAAAGAGAAGATTAAAAACTTTCCCCGCAGCTTAAAAAGCTGCATCACAACGAAAACACTTTTAAAGAACCAAGACGGTTCGTTTGCCGAGAATTAATGATAATTAATATCTCCGGCCAAGTGGCTCGTCTTGGTTTTTTGTTTAAAACAATGAAGTTCACAATAGCAAAAAAACTAAATATGTCTTCTCACTTCCTGGAATCAGGTTTAGCTATTCCAGTTACCATTCTTCATGCTGGTCCTGTTGTTGTTACCCAGATAAAGAACAAGGAAAAGGATAAATACGAAGCAGTTCAGGTTGGATATGGAAAAAAGAAGAATCACTCAAAAGCATTGGCCGGCCATTTTAAGGGTTTGGGCAATTTTGCTGTTTTGAAAGAGTTTAAAGTTAAAGATCTTGCTCAGTTTGAAGTTGGTAAGAAAATCGATATTGCTGATTTCCAAGTAGGCGAGATGGTTTCCGTAACCGGCATTATGAAAGGCCGTGGTTTTGCTGGTGCAGTTAAGAGGCACGGTTTTGGTGGTATGCCTGCATCTCACGGACATGACAAGCCACGCGCTGTTGGTTCCATTGGTCAACGTTTCCCACAACACGTTAGAAAAGGTTTAAGAATGGCAGGAAGAATGGGTGGCGTTGGTGTTACTGTTAAAAACTTACAAATCGTTGATATTGATCCAAAGAGAAGTTTGATTGCTGTAAAAGGCGCTGTTCCTGGACACAGAAACGGTCTTGTTGAAATTGTTTCAACAGGAAAGATCAAGGATTTGGAAGTTAAGAGAACAGAAAAGAAAGAAAAGAAGAAATAGCATATGAAGACTACAGTATACAATCAGAAACTAGAACAAGCAGGAGAATTGGAATTAAATCCAAAGATTTTTGAAATTACACCAGTTGTTGAATTAATTCAGTTAGCAGTAAGAATTCAGTTAGCTAACGCACGCCAAGGTTCTGCAAACACAAAGACTCGCGGAGAAGTTCGTGGTGGTGGAAAGAAACCATGGAAACAAAAGGGGACTGGTAATGCTAGAGCTGGATCCATCAGATCTCCAATCTGGAGACACGGTGGTATTACTTTTGGACCACGCGCAAACAGAAACCATGAATTAAAGATGAACCAGAAGCAATGGAGAAAAGCATTGTACATGACATTGTCAGACAAAGCTTCTGAAAACAATTTCTTAGTTTTCTCTGAATTAGAAATGAAAACCCCAAAGACTAAGGAAATGAGCGCCTGGTTAAGCAAGATTTCAAAGAATATATCAAAGACTGCAAAGAAGTTCCTAGTAGTCATTCCAAAGAATGAAGAAGGAATTGTTAAATCAGCAAGAAACTTAAAGAACGTAAAGGTAATCTTTGCAAACAGCTTAAACGTTGTTGATATCATGAATTCAGATGCAGTTATTACATCACAAGCATCATTACCAATAATTGAGAAGACTTACTTAAAGTAATTTAAAAGCAATGGCAATATTTGGAAAAGATAAAACTGAAAAAGAAGAAAAGAAGCCAGAGACGGCTGATTTGAAAGTGTCTGAAACCAAAGCAAAGTCCAAAGAAGACACCGGTGATGCTTACAAGATTTTAGTTAAGCCTTTGGTTACAGAAAAAAGCTTCAAAGGAATGGCAAAAGGCCAGTATGCTTTTAAAGTTAACAAGAAAGCAAACAAGATTTCAGTTAGAAATGCAGTTGAGAAAGTATATGATGTTAAAGTTTTGAGAGTAAATATAATTACAGTAAAGGGTAAGACAGTTAACCGCGGAAGAATCGCTGGTAGAACATCTGACTGGAAAAAAGCAATTGTAACATTAAAACCAGGAAACACAATTGCTCAGGCTAATTAAGCCTAAGATAACTTAAAGAATATGGCAGTTAAACTCTACAAACCAACTAGCAACGGTAGAAGAATTCACTCAGTAACTGATTACTCTGTTTTGAACAAGAGCGCAAAAACTCCTAAGAATTTGATGATTTCAAAATCAAAGAGTGGTGGAAGAAACTTCTCCGGTAAGATTACAGTTAGACACAGAGGTGGTGGTTTCAAGAAAATCATTCGTGTTGTTGATTACTCCCGTGCTGACAAGATGGATATACCAGCAAAGGTATTAAGCGTTGAATACGCACCGGGCAGATCTTCTTTCCTTTCCCTGCTTTCATACAAAGACGGAGAAAAGAGATTCATAATCACACCACACGGTTTGAAAGTTGGTCAGATGGTTATTACATCAGCAAAAGCAGAACCACAGCTAGGCAACAGAATGTTGATTAAACACATTCCTGCAGGATCTTTTGTACACGATGTTGAACTCATTCCTGGAAAAAAGGGAGCAGTTGCAAGAAGCGCAGGTAGTTACGCAATTTTACAAACAGTTGAAGATGGATATGCTTTATTGAAAATGCCAAGCGGAGAAATCCGTAAGGTTTCTGAAAACAGCATGGCAACAATGGGACAGGTTTCAAACACTGATTGGATGAATGTAAGAATTGGAAAAGCAGGAAGAGTTAGATTAATGGGTAGAAGACCGACTGTCAGAGGTAAAGCAATGAACCCTGTAGACCACCCACACGGTGGAGGAGAAGGTCATAACCCAATCGGTATGAAATATCCAAAGACCCCATGGGGTAAACATGCTTTGGGTGTTAGAACAAGAGACAAGAAAAAGCCAAGCTCCAAGTTTATAGTTAAGAGAAGATACCAATAATATGTCACGTTCACTTAAAAAAGGCGCATACATTGACGAAAGAATCTTGAAAAGATTAGTAGGTGCAAAACCTGGATCTAAGTTCAAGACCTGGTCTCGTGAATCAACTATTTTCCCAGAAATGGTCGGCTTTACTTTTGAAGTACATAACGGAAAAACCCATGTACCAGTCTTTGTTACAGAAAATATGGTAGGACACAAACTCGGTGAGTTTTCTCCTACACGTAAATTCTTCAGACATGGTGGTAAGATGGCAAAAGAACAGGAAGCAGCAGCAGCTCAAGCAGAAAAAGCAAAGATGCAAGCAGTAAAAGAACCAGAGAAAAAATAACTGATATTTAATATATATGGCAAAGAAGACTACAGAAAAAAAGAATATCGTTAAAACAGCTGAAGCACACGCTCGTTTTGTAAGAATTAGTCCACGCAAAGCACGCTTGGTTACTAACCTTGTAAAAAACATGTATGCTTTGGATGCTTTAGTTCAGCTTCGTTTTGTAAGCAAGAAAGCTTCTGCAGTCATTGCCGATGTTATTAAATCAGCGATTTCAAACGGTTCTAACAATTTCAATTTAAAGAAAGAAAGTTTGTTCATCAAGACTATTACAGTAGATGGCGGACCAAAGTTAAAGCGCTACATGCCAAGAGCACAAGGTCGCGCATCTGAATTAAGAAAACCTGTCAGTCATAATAATGTTCTTTTAGAAGAAAGAGCTGGTAAAGCAAAACACAGCATTGCAGGATTAGGATTTGAAAAGAAAGTAAAAGAAGAAAAACCTACAGAAGCTAAGACTTCTAAAGAAGAACTATCAGAAGAGGCTAACAAGCCAACAACACGTAATCAAGTTGATAAAGGGGAACAGGATATTAAAAAGAGTACTGTTACCCAAAAGCGTAGACTATTTAATAGAAAGAGCGGAGTTTAATTAGAAATATATGGGACATAAAATTTCCCCAACAAGCTTAAGAATGAACATTACTGAGACTTGGAAGTCCAGATGGTTTTCCAAGAATCACTTTGCGCAAACATTGCGTGAAGATGTACGCATTCGTGAATATTTAAATACCCTCTTGAAAAAAGCAGGCTTGGTTAGAATTGATATTGAACGCTTAAACGATGGTGGAGTTACAGTAATCATCAAATCAACAAAGCCAGGAATGATAATCGGTAAAGGTGGTAATGGAATTGAAGATTTAAAGAAGAAATTGAAAGCAAAGATTGGATTAAAGAAAGACGTTAAAGTAAACATCGAAGAAGTAAGAGATATCAACCTTCAAGCAGCTGTTATTGCTCAAAACATTGCAGATTCTTTAGAGAAGCGTGTTTCTTACAGAAGATTAATGAAACAATCAATAGAACAGATCATGAACGCAGGAGCAAAGGGTGTTAAGATTGCAACTGGTGGACGTTTGGGTGGAGCTGAAATCGCTCGTACAGAATGGCTCTCTCAAGGAAAACTTCCTTTGCACACACTTAGAGCGAACATTGATTTTGCAAAAGCAACAGCATTTACAACTTACGGAACAGTTGGTGTAAAAGTCTGGATTAACAAAGGTGAGGTTTTTGAGAAAGTAAATACAGCAGAAGCACCAAGACCAGCATTTAGACCAAAGAGAGAAGTAAAGTAACTTACATAAATATATGATGATTCCTAAAAAACTTAAACACCGCAAACATCACCGCGGTCATACCAAAGGCAAAGCAATGGCAGGAAACGAAATTG